>CAMWSZ010000228.1 GCA_947177005.1 uncultured Clostridia bacterium
CGTTCTATGAGCTGATGGCTTCTGGAAAATTCTTTCCCGGCGGACGAACAATGTCCAACAGCGGTATCGGCACACAGCTGACACTCAACAACTGTTTTGTAGCTCCGCAGATTCCCGATGATCTGAACGGAATCTTTGAGACAGTAAGATTGGGGGCGCTGACTCACCAAAGAGGCGGAGGGATCGGGTATGACTTCAGCGGCCTGCGTCCTTCCGGCACACCAACCTCGAACGACGCCATTGCATCCGGTCCGGTTTCATTCGCCAATGTATTTAATGCACAGACGGCAACAATTCTGCAAGGAAACCGGTGCGGGGCCAATATGGGTGTTTTGAATGTGTACCATCCGGATATTGAGGCTTTTATTACTGCAAAGTCGTATGAGGCTGGTATTTTGAACCACTTCAATCTTTCGGTTATGGTCGATGACAAGTTCATGGAGGCGGCTCAGGAACGGCGCGAGATCACATTACACTGGCCTGTCTATGATGAGTATGGGCATATCGAAGAAGATCCGGCGAATTGGAAAGTCACGAAGTCGATCAATGCAGGTGATCTGTGGGACTCGATCATGCGCCATGCTTACGATAACGGTGAGCCGGGCGTATTTTTCTATGACAATATGAACCAGGACAACAATCTGTGGTATGAAGAAAGCATCGTTTGTTCTAACCCATGCGCCGAATATCTTGCCGGAACGGTATTTGCAGGAGACTATGATGCTTCACAATATGGCGGGGCGTGTAATCTTGGTTCTTTGATGCTACATAAGTTCGTCGAAAATCCGTTCACAGAAAACGCAGAACTTAACCTGTACAAGCTTGCTCAGGCCGTACACACTGCTGTTAGATTTCTTGACAACATCATCGACATCAACACATTCCCGAGCGTCATCTATAAAAACTATCAGCAGCGCTACCGCACGATTGGGCTTGGATACACCGGACTTGCAGACGCGCTTGTAATGCTCGGATATCAATACGATACGCAGGAAGCCCGCAGATTCGTCAGCGAAGTGACAGAGTTTATCGCATACAGCGCCTACTCCGCATCGGTAGAGCTTGCAAAGGAAAAAGGCGCTTTCCCTGGGTTCTGTAGAGAGGCTTTTACACAATCCGGTTTTCTGGAGAAGCACAGACCACCATCCTTGCTGGACTGGAATTATCTGATTGAGAATATCCAAACATACGGGATTCGGAATGCCAAGCTGCTCTCTGTCGCACCCACCGGAACAATGTCTCTGGTGTACGGCAACAACTGCTCCAGCGGCATCGAGCCGATCTTTTCTTTGGAATACAGCAGAAAGGTCAAAATGGGAGGTCAGGGCGAGAAGGATGTCCAGATTGTCACAGTTCATGATTACGCCTATGGTCTGCATCAGAAAATGAAAGCGGATGGATGTGAAGTGTTTGAGAATCCGCCTTTTGTGACCGCTCTCGAAATGTCGGTGGACGATCATGTCAAGATGTTGGCAGCTATCGCCTACAATGTTGATATGTCGGTATCCAAAACCATAAATGTACCGCCGGACTACCCATACGACAAATGCAAAGATATTTATGTTGAGTGCTGGAAGTCCGGAATCAAAGGCTGTACCATCTTCCGCCCGAACGAGATACGAGAAGGCGTTCTTCTGACACACGACGATCATGTTGACGAAAATTCTGAGTGCATCACCGCCCTGGAGCGTGGAGAAATTATTCGATGCGATGACAGTTTGGTCGGGATAAAGAAAAAACTGAATACGGGCTGCGGCTCAATGCATCTTATGGCGTGGTACGACCCGGATACACGCAATATTATGGAGGTTTTTGTTGGCAGGGGCAGTTCGGGCGGGTGCGAGAAAAATCTGACCGCGATGACTCGCTTAATTTCTGCCGGACTGCGCGGTGGCATTCCGTTCGACTACATCGTTGACCAGCTTGACAGCTGTGGTGGGTGCAGCGCTTATCAGGCACGGCGGGTTTCTAAGCATGACACATCGCCTGGAAGCAGTTGTGCTACGGCGATTGCATTGGCATTGACAGAAATGCAGAAGCAGGTGAAAGAAGGCGTGGTAGACCCTGAATGGATTATGCCACAGACCGTCCAGGAAAAAGAGGATTCACGAATCTCTGCTCCGAAGTGCCCTGAGTGTGGCGCTGAGCTTTCTTTTGAAGGCGGATGCAATATTTGCAAGTCATGCGGCTGGAGTAAGTGCGGCTAATACATAAAGCGGCGGGGATATACCACCCCGCCGTTCACGTTCAAATTTAAGGAGGCATAATGAGCATTCTTATAAACCCCAATAAAGAATTTGCTGAGGAAATGCTCGAAAGAATAAAAGTTAATGATGGATACTGCCCGTGCTCTCTGGTTAAAGTACCAGATTTGAAATGTATATGCAGAGAATTTCGGGAAACAGATGAAGGGTTCTGTCACTGTGGGCTATACTTCAAGCAAAAGGACGAGGTCAACCTATGACGTGCTGGGAAAAATTTCTAACGCCACAAGTAGAGATAGACGAAGAGTTCAATGAGACTCATCTGACATATCAATGCAGCATAAATCACAAGATTATGAGAGTTTACTACAACAACGATGATAAATTAGAACACCAATATGTTTCAAATATTGCTAAAGCAGTACTTCCTGTGTGTCTGTCTTGTACTCGAAGGCAACAGGACGTCCACAATGGCACTAACCACTCAGAAGATATTGGTTTTTAACTTTGGTTCTCCGTTCTTTCAACACAACGAAATCCCCGTAATCTGCGGTATCATACGTTGTTGGCGAACCTCTAAGCGACTCTTCAACTTGGCAAATCCAGTCAAATTTTGTACCACAATCTTTACAAGTAAATTCTCCGCGAAATTCCATAGCGCACCTCAAAAAAATTATACAAGCATAATATCACAGAAAACTGAAGGAGGCAATATGCAAGTAGGAAGATTTCAAAAAGTCAGTTTCGAGTAGTTCTATCAGGCAATGGCCGACAGTGTTTCCAAAGAAGATAAAGACTACGCCGCGTCTGCCGAGTTTGTGAGCTATATACACGAACTGTACGATAAGCTGGAGCTGCCGACGCGGGCAACCAGCGGTTCCGCCGGGTATGATTTCAAAGCGCCGTTTGGATTTGAGTTAGCGCCGGGAGACAGTGTAAAAATTCCCACTGGCATCCGGGCAAAAATTGATGAGGGCTGGTGGCTTGGGTGCCTGCCGCGCAGCGGACTTGGTTTCAAATACCGGATGCAGCTTGATAACACGCTGGGCGTGATCGACAGCGATTACTACTACTCTGACAACGAAGGCCACATCTTTATCAAACTGACAAACGACAGTAAGGATGGTAAAAGTGTGCGTGTACGGGCCGGGAATGGCTTTGCACAGGCTGTCTTTATCCCCTATGGAATTACATATGATGACCGGGCGACTGCTGTCAGAAACGGCGGAATGGGCTCTACAGACGCAGTGAAATAATAAGGAGGATGCCGATGACTAATCAGTTTACAGAAATCGAGAGAAAGTTTTTGCTCGAATCTTTCCCTGACGACCTTCCCTTAATAAAGGAGTTCCAGGTTTTTCAAGCCTATTTGTCTATCAACCCAGAAGTTAGAATCAGACGCAATGTGGAGGACGGCCAAGATGCTGCATACTTCCTGGCGATTAAATCCGGCGGCAAGTTAGTTCGTCAAGAAGTTGAGCTTCATATCTCAAAGGAGCACTTCTACGCTTTGGCAGAAATGATTACTCAGCCGTTTATTATAAAGGACTTCCGCAGATACCAGCTCCCAGGTGGACTGGAGTTGGAATGCTCCTATGTGGACAAAGGGCGCGGCACTGAGTTTATGTATGCTGAGGTTGAATTCCCAAGTGTCCAGGCCGCTGAGGACTTTGTTCCGCTTCCTAATTTTACAGCCGATGTCACTAACGACTCTTCCTACAAAATGAAGAACTTCTGGAAACGGACTCGCGGTTGATAAAAAGCTGGTTTTATCCCAATTAGAACAAACAATCTGGAGGTAATTTGATGACAGAAGAAACAAAACGCGTGATGTTCAGCAGCGAAAAAAGCGACTGGGAAACTCCTCAAACCTTATTCGACGAGTTAAATAGGCATTATCACTTTACGCTGGATGCCGCCGCGTCCCACACAAACCATAAAGTAGAACGGTATTTTACCGCAGAAGATGATGGACTTGCTCAGGATTGGGGTGGCGAAACCGTTTTCTGCAATCCGCCATACGGAAACAAAGAAACCGGCCTCTGGACAAAAAAGTGTTTTGAAGAAGCTCAGAAACCTGGGACAATCGTTGTCCTTCTCATTCCGGCGAGGACCGATAGAGCGTCATTCCACGATTATATCTACAACAAGCCCGGCGTGTCGATCCGATTTCTGAGAGGAAGACTTGCGTTTGAGGTTGGCGGAGAACCTATTCGGGATAAATCAGGTGCTGCGGTAAATGCTCCGTTTCCAAGCATGATCGTTGAGTTTAGAAGTACATAAATTAAAGGCAATCGACACAACGGCAAGGGCTGGCGTAATGCCAGCCCTTTTTTCGTCATTCTTTTTCTTTGTCCTCTTTTTGAAAGCAATCAGGACATACAGGATTACCTGCATCGTTAATCTGATATTCAATAGCGGGAAACTCTTTTCCGCACACCGGACAGGTCATCATTTCGGCCATGAAAATATCTCGTTTCAATATTGTTTCATCATTATATACGAAATAAAATCATTAGTCAAGGATGTAAAAATGAAGAATTACAATGAATGTCTAATAGATCAAGAAGTTCTTCCGCTTGTGAGATTTTTTAACAAGACCGGACTTACGACCTCTATGTCATGTCAAGGACACAACAAAACAAATATGTCTATGCTCTGGATCGAATTCGATAGATCGGTAACCAGTGAAGACATCATTAAATTTCAGCGTGACCACACAAATCAGTATGGCGGTTTTTGCTGCAACGGACGCTTTGTTATGAGAATTCTAGCAAATACAACAGGTGTTGAGTACAGCTACCAATATATGGCCGCAACGATTGAGGCTGCAAAGGAAGATTTAGAAAGGTGGGAGAAAAATTCCAAAGATACACCATAATATGCCATCCTATAAGCTAAATCCCAAAAAGTCTCTTGAAAAGAGCAGCGGTAAAAGGTATAATAAATCCGTTGGTAGTTTGGCTTGCCAGCTTAAGGAGGTTACAGTTGATATGGCAAGCCATAAAACAGTAAAAGGAAAACTCTACGATGATAATGGAACCTGGACAGTCCGTGCTAGGGTGTTCGACCCGGACTCCGGGAAGATCAAACAGCGTTCCAAGTCTACCGGTTTCAAGGTCAAAGACAGCACAAAGCGTAAGGCAGAACAGGCTATGCGGGAAATCCTTGCTGAGTGGGAGCAGGATGCAAACACTGCACCGGTAAAACACGACCCGGTTTTTTCGGAATATGTCCAGAAGTGGATTGAAAAGAAGGCTCTCAGCCTGCGGGCGAATACTGTGAAGTCATACCGGGATTATGCCGATGTTCATATCTTGCCAGCGCTGGGCGATTTGAAGGTGCGCAGCATGACGTTACAGCAT
>CAMWSZ010000229.1 GCA_947177005.1 uncultured Clostridia bacterium
TAAAAAAAATCCGCAAACTGGATTTTGGTCACGATAAGCCTCCTGACGACTCGCAGAGCCAGGACATCTTTGCCCTATATGAAGACCGGTTTGTCACGGATACTTGCCAGCAGTCCAAAACTGATTCACCTGCGCAGCGCCATGATAGGACACAGCAGCAAAAACGGAATACACAAAACGATTCTTCTTCGCCAGCAAAAAAGGATTATCCGCACAGAGACCGCCGTCCTAAACAGAAAAATCAGAACTATCAAGAGCCGGCACCGCAAAAGCAGGCGCAGACACCGCAGCAAACTCTACAGCCGCAGAGCCAGGAAGAACGGCTGCCTAAAACAAAAAATCCGCTTTTAGGCTATATTAATTGATCATTTCTTGATTTTTCCCTCTTTATTTTTGATATTAAAGGCATTATATGCATATTATATTTTATCAATAAATGAAGGAGAATTTACCATGAACACAAAAATAGACAGCATAAACCTCACAAATGGAATGAAAAAACGAATTTTTGCCGCAATAAAAAGGGAATCGCTATCTCCCATGGAGATTGCAGAACAGTCCGGCCTGTCTATTGAAACAATTGCCTGTTCGGTAAAAGAGTATCTGAAAATTACCGATCCCGATATCAGTATAAATGAAGTCCTTGAGCTGTTTAATCAGAGGCTGCAGAGCAAATCTGCGCAAGCTCCGCCGCTGTCCAGCTGCATTCCAAGAAGATCTCAGCTTTGTTGGGATTGTGTCAATGCGGTTCCTGATGAAAAGCATGGCTGCCCCTGGAGCAATTTCTTCCTGCCTGTTGAGGGGTGGCAGGCGGAGAAAACATCCAATTCTTATAACATTATCAGCTGCCCTTTGTTTGAGCATGACTAATATACAAAACTGCGGAGATTCCAATCAAAGGTTCTCCGCAGTTTTTTCAAGCCGGTCCATAAGGCTGGCGTCAGATGAGACGCTTGGCTCCCTTATAATATTTGTTATAGTAGCTCTCTGACAGACTGTTGATACGTACTTTTCTGCCGGATGATGAGCCGGAAGAGGCATGGATAAACTGTCCGTCACCAACATAAATTCCGACATGCGAACAGGCTTTACCCTTACTGACAGCCGGATCACAGAAAAATACCAGATCGCCGGGCTGCAGATCAGAACGTTCCACATATTCCCCCGCTGTGTTCCATTGGGAGGTGGCCGAGTGCGGAAGGCTGTACCCCAGCTGCTTCATCACATACATGGTAAAGCCGGAACAATCAAACCCGGATGTGCTGGACCCGCCGTAGACATAGGGTACACCGAGATATTTTTCAGCAATAGAAACAGTGTCTTCGCCGGTAAGCACAGAAATGTCAGCCTCTTCTTCTGCTTCTTCCACGACGATTTCGTTGGAAATCTCGCTTTCGTCAAGGCAGATGCTGCTTGATCTGACGTACCCGACTGCGCCGTTGCAGATAACTTTGTACCAATCATCCTCAAAAACAAGCAGCTCCGCCATCGTACCGGATTCTGCCATAGCAAGAACGCCGCTGCCGGCGGACTGCTTTGCATGAATACTGGCAACGCCGCCTGTTATCCATCCCTGTGTGCAATTCAGAGGAAGTCCGCATACAGACACATGCTCCTCTGGTATGTATCCTACCTGCCCGTTCCAGGCAATTTGACACCAGTCCCCTTCTGTTGACAGCACTGTAACGTTTTCACCTGTCGAAAGAATCGCTGCCGCATTATTTTCTGCCGACGGAGTTGTTCGAAAATTTACTCCATTCATATTAATTTCCCCGATTACTCCTGCTACTGGGGCATAATCATTGAACGAAATGCCGGATGGGTTACTGTAATAATTCGCAATTGTTTCAGTGGCTGTATACGCATATGGATGAGTTGCTGTCCACATCGTATTATAATCTGCATAACCGCTCTGTATTTCCGCCGCAGACGCGGAGGCCGACAGACAAATGGCCGCTAAAATAGATGCAGTCAAGTTTTTCAGTTGATACTTCCTCATTATATAACGAACCTCTTTCTTCTAATCTGAATTTTTTATCGCTGTAATCAATTTGTAATAGATGTTTCCGTTTTGATACCTTTTCTTCCTATGAAATTCTTCTGAGCTTTATCAGGGGACACCCAGTAAGACGCCGCCCCATCGAAGCATAACTTCAACAGGGCGGCTTTGCAGGTATGTATGCGGTTGTTCGCCGGGAATTATTTGAGGGATTTGAGGAATCTGGCTCGAACAACTGCCGTACTCCAGTCTCGGAACATAACCTGATAGATAAACTCATCGCCGCTGTAACCGACAATCTTGAGGATCTTAACGGGCGCATTCATGTGGGACGCGGCGCCGCTGTCTTTCATACTGTCAGCCAGCCATGTCTTTGCGGCAGAGGCAATGTCTTCTTCGCAGATCTGTTTCTTTTCTGCGGCTTCCCGCAGCGCTTTCTGGATGGATGGAAAGTCCTCGGGGACTGCCAGCCGGTAAGATGGCGCAGGCTTTCGGTACATATCAAGCGCATCGCTCCAGGCATCCGGACCGGGCAGCGTTCCCCGCACGACAAGTTTTGATGCGCAGCTCAGGCACTGCAGACTTGCATCAGTCGATTTGTCCGGACGGTAAACCAGAAAGTGTGTCCGGCCGCAAACCGAACAGTTTGCCAGAATCTGGATTCCTGTCGCGCCGAGGTCTTCGTAGACAACAAGGACTTCATCGGGAAGAGTCTCCGGGAGGCTGTAGAGCTGGATATCCTGGGACTGAGCAGGGGCTGCGCCGTCGTGATACAGCCTCTGCGCCCAGGCGCTCATTTTACTGAACTCCTCTTTTGTTTTTGCCTGCGTGAATTTCCGGGCAATCATCGCCCAGTTCTCATCGCAGCTTTTTCCTGCCGGCCCTTTCAAAAGCTCCTCTTTATCCCCAATAAACTCCGGAGTCATAAACCAGCCTGTCTGACCTTTAAACAGCACAATCCTTTTTTTCATAATAAAACTCCTTTCAATTTCCGTCTTTTCAGCTTTCTTTATATATTGTATGCAAAAATATATAAGATTATCAATGCCTTCTTTTTTATTGATATTTTTATACTTTATCGCATATTATATAACAGTATTAAGTTACACTAAAGAAAGCAGGTGCCTAAATGAGTGACAGAATTAATGTTACCTTGCTGACGTTTTTCAAAAACGAGGCAGGGGATCTGAGGGAACTGTCTTTAGAGAATATTTTTGATGTCATCCAAGCGGAGGACAAAGACGGGAAACCCCTTCTTCCTCCCATTCAGGTACTGATGCACATCAATATTCTCGGTACAAATGACAGCGCAATGTCTTATATGGAGCGCGGAGAAGGGAAACTTTTATTTGTCCTGCGTCTTGTAAAAGATTCAATCTCGGAAAACCGCAGGGTTGGAACAGATTTAGGACAGATAACGCTTGATTTGTCCCAAATGGATGCTTCCATCTGCGGAACAGATTTCCATTTTATTAATCAAATGCAGTTTTTCAGTATTCCGGCCCTTTGTCTGGAGCCGGGATATGGCAAGTACCATCTTCGAGTTTGCGCCGGCTGGCTGGATGAGGACGGTCAAATATCCGCGGATCAGATGGAAACAACGGCCGCTTATGAATTTACCGTGCAGAAAAAAACATAAGCAGGAAACAAAAACCATTTGGAAAAATTCCTGTACACAACGGCATCCCGGGCGTACATGGAGGTATAAACGGTCAGAAATAAGCTCTATAAAAAGGAGGCGGCTGATTCGCGGATTGAATATATAAAACAAATATGGGATTTTGCAGACCTTTTGCGGGAGCATCTCCACATAAAACCTCCGGTTAGCCCAATCGAGATTGTCGAAAAATTGGGGGGTATATGTGAGAAAATATCTCCCGATCAGAAAAATCCAAATTTCAGAGATTGCTATGTTATTACGCAAAACAAAGGCAATGTTCCACAGTTCATCATACGCTATTCCGATCAAATATCTACTCTCCATATCCGGTTCTTAATTGCACGAACTGGGACGCCTATGTCTTCTCTTACTCCAATCAGAAAACTGTTTCATACAAAATGAGCTGCTGAACAACAGTCCGATCTATTCGGAAGACGAAGTAAATGTAAATGAATTTGCTGCGGCACTGTTGATGCCGCAAGATGAATTTATCAATTTCTGCATAAGCCGAGGCATGTATATCAAATTCGATGATGTTGCGGAGTATTTCGGGGTCTCAAGTCAAGCCGTCAAACTTCGAGGCAATATTCTTAATTTATAGTGAGGCAGTTTGAAATCATAAAAAAATCACCCACCCTGCTCAAATTGGACGGAAGTTTTTAAAACCATAGAAAAATGTCTCAAAAAAACTGATATTTTTTGATATTATAATTTAATATAGCATACTATATATTGTCAGGGCAAGAGAACGGCGGCCGCCTGACGGCTAGTAGGGCAGCCACAGTTTTCTCCCCCCTGACCTTTCATTTTTCCTCCTTAAAGGCTGAGAATCAAGCAGGTTTCCTTTTCTTCTTTTCCTCGCTTACCCAGCCTTTGCACCTTTTACCAGGGGAGGTGCCTGCGGGGAGGAAGTTTCGCCAACTTCTTCTCCGCACCTTGTTCATTGCAGCCGCAAAGTTTTATCCTTTTCTCTGCGGCCTGCTCAAGGGATCGCCTTTTTCCAGTATTTTTGTAAACAGCCTTTGTTATACCCTGCACCGGGCATTTAATCAAAGATGAGACCGGTATTTGAACCCTGATTCTGAATTTTTCGGAGCAGGGTTCAGATTTTTTGCAGATTCATCCGATCTTCTGCTCTTTTGGCAAAAATACGGATTTCTTTTCTTGTATTCTATAAATGAGCAAAACTGGAGGATTGCACAAATTTGTTTTCTATATGTAGACAAAGCGGTCTGCATCTATCCTTATAAGCCGCAAAACAAAAGATATTTTTGTGCAGTTTCCTGAATTTGCTCATTTATAGTTGTATTATGAATAGATTGCAGGAAGCTACTGCATATACAAAGAAGAACGCTGTGACAAATTTCTGCCACAGAAATTAGTACAGTCTCGAAAATGATTTTTCAAAAAAATCCACAAAGTTTTTCACAAATTTAACGAAGCCTCCTCCCTTTGTCTGATACAGAGCAAGGGCGGGCCCTCTTTGTCCTTAGAGACACAAAAGCATATGCGTCCACTGATAGAATGTTTATGATATGCATATTTTATGGCTGTTAATTTTTATAAGATTTTTCAAAATTTTTCAAGAAATAAATCGATATAAATCGAGCCGACAGCATATTATTTACGAACGATATTTATAAACAGGTATCAACTGTTTTCAGAAGGAGGAAGCATCATGCTGCAGTTTCCACAGAAAGCTCCCCGCAGTAAATATCACATGGAGCCGGAAGATTGCAATTTCATACTTTCAATCACAGACCAGTTCGTTGACGGGAACTGGCTGCAGCTGGGCTTCAAAAAGGCTGGAACAGAAAATATGCTTCCGGCTGAAATCCGCAGCTCCCGCCTTCAGTCCGAACTGGAGAAAAAAATTTGCCGGTGTTCCGGCAAATATGT
>CAMWSZ010000230.1 GCA_947177005.1 uncultured Clostridia bacterium
GACTCCAACTGCCCGGCAATCTGTCCCGCCAGCTCCAGCACCTCACGGTGCAGCAGAAGCCGCGGGTTGAATGTGTTCAGCAGAATGCCCAGCACCTTCAGACGGGAGTTGTAGGACCGGCGCACGTTATCAATGGTCTCCCGGATCTGCGCCACGCCCAGCAGGCTCAAAATCTCCGGCGCCATTGGAATCACCAGGCCGTCCGCCATGACATATGCGTTGACGGTCAGTATGTTCAGCGCGGGAGGCGTGTCGATCACTATGTAATCGTAGTCGCTCTGCAATTCCCGCAGGTGCGTCTTGAGCAGGAATTCCCGGCCCGGCTGGCTGAATTCCAGTTCCGTTGCGCTCAGCAGGGTGTTCGAGGGAAGGATGTCCCCGCTGTCCGAACGCACCACTGCCTCCCGCACCGGAACCGTCCCCTTGATAACGTCGTAAACTGTGGCGCAGTTTTCAATATCCAGTCCAAAACAGAAGCCTAAACTTCCCTGCGGGTCCATGTCAACTCCCAGAACTTTGAACCCCCGCTGCTGCAGTCCCGCCAGCAATGCGCAGGCAGTTGTCGTTTTCCCTACGCCGCCTTTTTGATTTGTGATTGCTATTACTACAGACAAAATATCCCCTCCAGTGTGTAAAATCTTTCTTGCAGCTCTTAACTTTACTATACTACGTGACGATAAAAAAGTACAGAGGGTTATTCTTTTTTTCTGAGAAATTTATTGAGAAATTTTTTAATAAAGGAGAGGTCATTATGGCATCAATAAGCAGTGTAAGCGGCAGCAGCAATACCAGCAGCCTGTATAACAGTGCCAATATCATCAGCGGCCTGGCCAGCGGTTTGGATACGGAGAGCATGATTGAAAACCTGGTCAAGGCATACCAGACCAAAATCACACAGCTCCAGCAGAAATCCACAAAAATCGAGTGGAAACAGGATGCGTACCGCAGCATTATCTCTAAAATGTATGCTTTCTCCAATAACTACACATCCTATACATCCTCCAACAATATGCTCAGCCAGTCCTTCTTCAACAGCGCAAAGACGTATGTTGCCCAAGGCGCGAACGCAAGTAAGGTCAGCGCCACCGGCACCTCCTCCAGCGAAATCGTCCTCAACAGCATCGACCGGCTGGCCCAGACCGCTCGTTACTCCACCTCCGGCAACTTCGATGCCGGTGACGGCAAGACGATCACTGCCAGCTCCGCCGTGGACCTCACCGGCCGCACGGAGATCAGCTCCCTCCAGGGAAGCATGACTCTGACCTACGGCAATAAAACCGTCAGCCTGTATTTCAGCGAGGACGATATCGTTAAGCCCGAGGACGGCGAGACCAACGCACAGGCTTTGGCCCGCGTGATTGAGGATAAGCTGAAGGGCGAGGAGATCGTCGTCGGCGACAAAACCTATGCCGCCAGCGAAAAAATTAAGGTCTCCGTGGACGCCAACGGCGAAATCGCTTTCTACGAGAAAGGCAGCGCCGGCAACAGCGTGTATATCTCTGGTGCGTCTGACGACCTGTCCAAGATGCTGAATCTGCCGGACCTGTCCAACGCAAAGGAAGATAAGCCGTCGGGCTTTACCCTGCCGGGCGGAACCCAGACCTATCCCGGATATTTCAAAACCTATACGGATAATTTGTCCTCAGTCTCCAACAAGACCATGAACATCAACCTGGACGGTACCACCAAGCAGATCAAAACCCCGCTGGTCACCAGAAACAGTCTGGGTAATTACCAGATCGGCGGCGGCTATGACAAATACGGCAACCGCGTTGACTATGAGGTTGTCAAGTCGGATGACCTTGATGGAATCAACCGGGAGTATGTCAACGCACTGAACAAGTCCTTGGAGAAGGAGTTCGGCAAGAAGATCAAGGTCGAAAATATTGCGCCGGAAAATTATGACGGCAAAAAAACCGGCCTCCAACTGCAATTTACCGTGCCTGATGATTCCGACATCCTCATCAATACCGACGCCGGCGACGTTCTGGGGATCGGCAAGACCGCCAGCAACTACCTCAATACCAACCAGACCCTTGAGGAAGTAATGGGCGACAAACTCAAGAACCTAACGCCCACCAAGGACTCTGACGGCAATTTTATCGAGGGCAAATATGACTTCGAGATTAACGGCGTGAAGGTCGGCAGCTACGACAAGGACACCACTATTGCCAAGATCATGAGCGATATCAATTCCTCCGAGGCAGGCGTGAAGGTCACGTACTCCAAAACCAGCCGTGAATTCGTGTTCACCACCAAAGAGACCGGCGAGCAGGCTGAGATTGATCTCGGCACCGGCCTGGCCTCCGCCATGTTCGGACCGGGCAAGGCCGTCAATACCTCGCAAAAGACAGCCACTGTGCTGGGCGACGGCGAGACGCTGCAAGGCAAAACCTTTGACATCACCATCGACGGCAAGGGTTACTCCTTTAATTTCAACAGCAATACCGGTACGCTGCAAAATATTTTGAATAAGATCAACGATAACAATCATCTGGGAGCTGACGGCTATAAAATGTCTATCGCGGATGACGGCTCCCTCCTCGTCAAGGATAAAGACGGCAAGGCGGGCGATTATACCTTCGGCCCAAGGGACGGCGTCGCGCAGAAGCTCCAGGAGAAGCTTCAGGAAAAGCAGAAGCTGACGGACGGTCAGGACGGCTACACCAAGGGTCAGGATGCCCAGTTTTTTTTTAATGTTAAGGGGTCCACCAAGACCCTCACCCGCTCCACCAACAAGGTGGAGATCGACGGCATGACCATGAACCTCAAGGGTACGTTCAACGAGGGCTACGCGGATGCCTGGACGCAGTATAAGAATGACGGCAATAAGAACGCTTTTGATGCTGCGGTAGCAGGCAAAGAGTCCGTCACCTTCCAGAAGGATATTCAGGCGGACGATGTGGTGAGCGCGGTGAAGAACATGATTGCGGAATACAATGTCATGGTCTCCGAGATCCGCGCCGCCTATACCACCATGCCCGCCAAGGACAGCAGCGGCGCATTGAAGACCTATGATCCCCTCACCGATGAGGAGCGCGCCAGTATGTCCGAAAGCTCCATTCAAGCCTATGAGGAGAAGGCCAAGCAGGGCCTGCTGTTCGCCGACTCCAACCTCTCCAATCTTTATCAGGGCCTCACCCAGATCTTTAACCGCTCCGGTCAGGACGCTACAACCCTGAAAAATATGGGCATCGGCATCAGCTACGATACCAACAACGCCGCTACCATTACCTTCGACGAGAAGAAGTTCCGTCAGGCGCTGGAGGACGATTTCGACGGCGTCGTGGATATCTTCACCCGCACCGCTGGTACAGAGGGCGGCACCGACGGCATCATGCAGGCCATGAAAACCCAACTGGACAAATACGGTGCCACCACAGGCAGCGTCAAGGGCATCCTCGTCCAGCAGGCCGGTACGCCCCTCGCCTCCCTGTCCCTGCTGGACAACGGCTGGCAGAAGGAAATCGACAACCTGTCCAATCAGATCACCAAATGGCAGGATAAACTGTCGGATCAGGTGGACCGCTATACCCAGCAGTTCGCCCGTCTGGAGTCCCTCATCAACCAGATGAACCAGCAGAGCTCCCAGCTGGCCGGTCTCATGGGCCAGAGCTGATGTGGAAAGGAACGGTAGTTCTGTATGAATATGAGAGGCTATCAGCAGTATAAACAACAATCCATTAACTCAATGACTAAAGGAGAGCTGCTGCTCCTGCTGTACGATGAACTCGTCAAGCGGGCGACTATGGCCTCCCTCGCCTTGAATAAGAAGGATTACACCGGGTTTGAGGCCGCCGTGGAGCGGTGCTCGGATATCGTCAACTACCTGGACGAGACGCTGGACCGGAGTATCCCGCTCAGCAGAGACCTGAGCCGTCTCTACGAGTATTTCACCTACCAACTGGGCCGGATCAAAATCGGCCGGAACGGGGAGCTGCTGGAGACCCTGCGGCCTATGTTCAGCGAACTGCGGGACACCTTCCATACGGCGGAACACAACAGCGGGAAAGGCGGTCAGGGATGACCGGCAGCGAGTGGATGGATTTGGCGGTCCTGGAGCGGAAAAAGTACAATTACCTCAACGAGGTCATGGACCTGTCCCAACAGATGGGTGGCGTGCTGGACCGCAATGATGAGGTGTCCGTCAAGATCCTGCTGGCCATGCGGGAGGACCCGCTGCTCCACCTCCGGGAGGTGGACCAGACCGAAAAAAAACGCCGGGAGGCGCTTGCGGAGGAGGATCAGGAGCGGGTAACGGCGCTGCTGGCCGGTGCGGAGCCCCGGAATAAGGACGAAAACATCTTCCAGGAACAGGCCGGGAAAGCCCGCAGGCTGCTGGAACGGGTGGTGGAGCTGGACCGCCGGCTGAACCTTCGAATCTCAGGCAAGGACTCGTTTTACAGAAAATAAACAGCGTGTCTGTTCCGCCGGCATCCCGCCGGCGGGACAGACATGCTTGTGAACTGTTAGGGGGCTGTGTCACCCCGTCCGGGCCGCGGGATGCCCGGATATAAAATAAAATGTTCGGAAAACCAGCGGTTTTTAAAAATATCATCTGCTTTTCATGATTTATTATGTTCAGTCCGCAGGCCCCGCGCCTGCCGGAACAGGAGGAGTCTAGTGCCGGTTATTCATCTGGAAAAAGTTACAAAGCGCTACACCGCGGAGGATCGAACCCTCTACGCGGTGCGCGAGCTGAGCCTGACTGTCGAGCAGGGGGATTTCGTGTTCCTTATCGGCAGCAGCGGCGCGGGAAAAAGTACCCTGCTGAAGCTAATGGGCGGTGAGATCTCCCCAGATCAGGGCGAGGTCTATCTCAATGAGGTCAACATCGGCAAGTCCTTTGGCCCCTGGAAAACCCGGATCACCCGGTCCTTCGGCATCGTCAATCAGGAGTGCCAGCTGATCCGCAAGCGCACCATTCGGGAAAATCTCGTGCTCACCGCCGCCGCCGCAGGAATGCGCCGGAGAGGTGCCGCCGCCGCCCGTAAGGCTCTGGGAATCGTGGGCCTGTCGGCGGTGGAAAACTGCTATCCGGCGGAGCTGTCTATTGGGGAGTGCCGGCGGGTGGAGCTGGCCCGGGCGCTGGTCAACAGCCCCCCGATCCTGCTCCTGGATGAATTGACCGCCAACCTGGACGATGACAACATTTGGGACCTGATGCACTTGCTCAACGAGCTCAACAGCCGGGGCACCACCATTGTTATGGCCACCCACGCCAGCCAGTACGTGAATATCATGCGGCGGCGCGTGGTCACGCTGGTGGACGGAAGACTGGCGGGAGACGTGCGCAACGGCAAATATGGCCGCATTGTTTGACAGCATCAGAGAAAGCGCTGTTCCTGTGTGATGTGATGTGAGGGGGTGGGAAAGGTGAGAAGCCGAACGGTCAGGTCCCCGGACGGGTGGTCCAGAACCGCCAATCAGCGCGGACATCCGCCGGCCGTGCAGAGGCTTTTATGACAGCTTGCCGCAGCTCTGCAAGCGTTGTTCGTTGCGGGAGAAAAAAGGAGAATTATTAACTATGTC
>CAMWSZ010000231.1 GCA_947177005.1 uncultured Clostridia bacterium
CTCGTAATCCTTCCAACCATCAGCAATCCACATCGTTCCGTCCCCGTCTCTATAAAAAGTCATTCTATTATATACCACCTATTGGCTATCGTCAACAAAAGAAATGTTAATATTTTGGGCGTTTTTACAAGACAACCCCGTCAAATTGATAGACGGCGGGCGTTCCGGACGCAAAAGACCTGCGGAAACCGGCATTTTGCGGTTCCGCAGGTCTTTTGTTATGCTGGCGCCGTGCTCTCAAAACCGGCGCAAATCCCGGACTCCGTCCGAAAGGATTATCCGGCGGGGCCGTCGGGGAAGAGGTAGATATCCCCTTCCGTGATGCCGGGCAGGTCCGACTGCGTGACTGTAACAGCCGCTTCCTGTCCGCTGACCGTGATCTCTCCCTCCACATGGGGCTGTTCATTGATAAAATGCAGTGTGCCGTCCTCGCAGACCGCCGCGCCCTCCAGCAGTGCCAGACGGTACAGGCTCAGAGAGAAGCTGTAGGTGCCGTCCTGTGTCTGCGACAGCTCCAGCTTGCTGTAGATGTCATCCGTACCCAGACGGTCTGTATACGTACCGGAGAGGTCCGGCGGTGTTTCCGGGACCGTCCCGGCGGAAATCTCCGGCGCTGTTTTCGGATCAGCCTCCGGCGTTTTTTCTCCGCCGCAGCCGGAACAGATCAAAACCGCCGCCGAAAGCACCAGAACCAGCAATTTTTTGTGCATAGAAAAATCCTCCTGTCTATCGTATCTCTCAGGGATACGATCCGGCAGGCCGGTCTGTTGCAGGCTGAACGCTTATTTTTCGCGCCTCTTCAAAAAAAGAAATCAGGCTCCCGAAGCATAGCGCTCCGGGAGCCGTGGTGCCGGTGGGGGGATTCGAACCCCCACGATGTTGCCACCGGCGGATTTTGAGTCCGCTACGTCTACCAATTCCATCACACCGGCGAAATATAGTTGTATTATACCCTGTTCTACAGAAAAAAGCAAGAGGGAAAAACAGAAAATTTTAACAGAACTTTCGCTCTATTTCCCCACGCTTTTCCGGAAAACGACAAAAATCCCGCCTGTGGAATTCGACAAAAACCGTTCCGGATTCCTGATTTTTCCAATTTTATCGAAATAAAATGGCGGGAATTACGAAGTGATTGTCAAGATTCGACTTGAGTTTTATGTCTGTTTATGGTAATTTGATAACAAGCTAAAACGAAGCTTTTGAGATTTCGTCTAAACAGGACGGAGGTATCTCTGAGACAGCTGAGCTCATTAACACTAAGAAAGGATTCAGGATATGGACAAAATAAGAATTTTGCTGACAGATACCAGTAAAGAAGCACGTGAAATGCTGCAGGAGGCGCTGGAGGAAACAGGACAGTTTGTGGTAACGGGTTCCACAGGCAACGGTGAAGAAGCGCTGCGGCTGATCCAGGAAACGAAACCGGATATGCTGGTATTGGACCTGATCCTGCCGAATTTGGACGGTATGGGTATTCTGCGGCGCTTAGACCCTCAAAACCGTCCGATTGTTGTCGCAATGGCTGCCATGGCCTATCAGGAAACCATCGCCGAGGCCGGACATCTGGGTGCGGCCATGTATATCAACAAGCCCTATCATCAGGGGGCGCTGATCGAAAATCTCATCAGTCTGGCCGAAACCAGCAAAAGCAGTCCTCATACGCCCGGTCTGGAGGAGCTGGTTACTTCCATCATTCATGAGGTGGGCGTACCCGCGCATATCAAGGGATATCAATACGTCCGGGAAGCCATTATGATTACCGTGGAGAATATGGAGGTCATCAACTCCGTGACAAAGGTACTCTATCCGGAGGTAGCCAAGCGGTATCATACCACGCCCAGCCGGGTGGAACGGGCCATCCGGCACGCCATTGAGGTGGCCTGGGACCGGGGCGATCTGGAGACGCTCCAGAAATTTTTTGGCTATACCGTCAGCAACGCAAAGGGAAAACCGACCAATTCCGAGTTTATCGCCATGATCAGCGACCAGATCCGTCTCAAACTGAAAATCACCGGCAGCTGATTCCCGGCTCTTTACTGTGCAGCAAATCTGCCGCACGGTAACGTACCTATAATTGACAGAAAAGAACCTTGCTGCGCTCTCAGATCCGCCGCAGTTCCCGGCGTCCAGCCGGGGAGCGAAAGCAGCGCAACAGTTTGTTTTGGAACGGTCTCCGCAGGCCCGGAAAATTTCCGCCGCTCCCTCTGCCAATCACAGTATATGCCGGCCGCCGGTCCGCAAAAACAGAGGATTTTGTCCGATCCCGGTTTTCGGGAAAAATCGGGGCTTGCGGTCCGGAAAAATATCTGCTATACTATCCTATTATTCACCGCAGCGGCGGAAATCATGCAAAAGGAGACGATCCCCAAATGACGTATACCTATCATACCAGCGGAACCTGTTCATCCCAGATCGACTTTGAACTGGAGGACGGAATCATCAAATCCGTCGTCTTTACCGGCGGCTGCAACGGCAATTTGCAGGGTATCAGCCGTCTTGTCATCGGGATGCCCGCCGAAGAGGCCGTGGCGAAGCTGGAGGGCATTCAGTGCGGCTTCAAACCCACCAGCTGCCCCGATCAGCTTGCAAAAGCCCTCAAAGAAGCCCTGGCCAAGGAAGCAGAATAAGAACCGTCCCGCTGCAGCCGGGAAAAGCCGTCCGTTTCACAGGGCAGCTTTTCCCGGCTGTTCTTAATTTTTTCACACTTTTTTGTCTGTCTCGTTGTTTACAGAAAACCAATTCTGTGGTAGACTGATACCCGAATCTTTTCTGAAAATCATACGTTCGTTGCCGGGCGGCGGGCCCGGTGACGAAGAGAGCGCACAAGGAGGCGATGCCGTGGGCATCCTGATCCGGCTGCGGGAAGCAGTCAAAGATATCTTGCGAAGATCGGATATGGCCCTGCTGGGCCTCTGTCTCATTGCTACCATGTTCGGCATCGTGCTGATCGCCAGCGCTACCAATTACCGGAGCGGTGATTTCCAGGACCGCCGGGTCCGGCTTCAGGCCATTGGCGCACTGCTGGGGATCATCGCTTATTTTATCGTTTCCAACGTCGATATAGAACACCTCTATGAAAAATGGCCTCTGTTCCTGCTCTTTAACTTTGGCTTTATCGCCCTGCTGCTGAAATTCGGCGTGGACGACGGCACCGGCAACCGCGCCTGGCTGAAATTCAGCTGGCTGCCGATGAGTATTCAGCCGGCGGAGGTGGTCAAGCTGTCCTACACCGTCCTGTTGGCCAAACAGCTGGCATGGTTCCGGGACCGAAAACAGATGAAAGGCCTGGATTCTTTGGCGTTCCCGGCGGGCCACGCCGGCATCATGTTCGTCTGGATCTACCTCCTCTCTCAAGATGCCGGCAGCGGCCTCATTTACCTCTTTATCTATGCCGGTATGGCCCTGGCGGCGGGTCTGGCCTGGTACTGGTTCGCAGCGGGCTTTACCGTTATGGGCCTGGGCGTCGGCGGCCTCATCCTCTTCGACAAGCTGCCAACCTACTGGGTCAACCGTATCCTGATTATCTTCGACCACAGCTTCAACAGCGATATCGCATGGCAGCAGACACGGAGTATGCTGGCGCTGGGCAGCGGCGGCCTCTTCGGACAGGGACTGTTCAAGGGCATCCAGACCCAATCCGCAGGGGGACTCCCGGAGCGGCAGACGGACTTTATCTTTGCCGTCTGCGGAGAGGAACTGGGTATGGTTGGGTGCCTGCTCATCATCCTGCTGGAATTTCTGATCGTTTACCGCTGCTTCCAGACCGCCCGTCTGGCCCACAGTACCATGGACGCCCTGATCTGCATCGGCTTTGGGTCCATGCTGATCGCCCAGGTGGTCATCAATATCGGCATGTGCCTGTTTGTGGTGCCGGTCATCGGCCTGACCCTCCCCTTCTTCAGCTACGGCGGCAGCTCTATCGTAACCCTGTATATCGCAATGGGGCTGGTATCCGGCGTCCGGAGCCGGACCCTTCCCGACTGGCTGCGCAAAACCTAGTGTCTTCCCTGTATACGGCAGCTATATATAGGCAAAAATGCCGCTGTGCAGCACAAAATGTTGTGTCAACCCTCTTGCGGTACTGAATAAAATGTGTTATAATTATGAACGAGAGGACCCCCTCCCATAAAAATATAAATGCCAGGAGGAAACGATATTATGATGCAGGTAAATGTAACAGGCGGAACCATTGACCAGCGGGAGCTGAACGCCTATATCGAACGTGCCAATACCAAATACCCCGTGGGGACAGTGCAGGCGCTGGACATCCATTTGGACGGCGATTATGTGGACTTGCAGTACCATTTGTCCCCGAAGCCCTTCAGCCGCATCCGCCGGATCACCGGCTATCTGGTGGGCGACATGAGCCACTGGAACGACGCCAAAGCCTCTGAGGAAGCCGACCGCGTCAAGCATATCTGAAAGGGCAAAAAACTGTCCGGTCCCCTTCATTCCGGGGACCGGATGATTTTTTGCTGTATTACGCGGGAATCACTTCCTGAACGGTAAACGTCAGCGCCTGCCCGTCCGTACCGATGACAGCCGTCTGTCCGTCGGACAGCGTGCCGCGGATCAGCATGGCGGCCAGCTCGGTTTCCACATGCTTCTGCAAATACCGTTTCACCGGACGGGCGCCATAGGAAGCGTCGTAACCGGCGTGGGCGATGAACCGCACCGCCTCGTCCGTCAGCTCCAGCCGGATATCGCGGTCCGTAAGCCTGCGGACAATGGACTCCATTGCAATCCCGACAATCTCCGCCACCTGATTTTCCGTCAGCGGCGTAAAGACGACGGTATCATCCACACGGTTGATAAACTCCGGACGGAAATATCTGCTCAGCTCCTGCCGCACCTGTTCCCTGACCTCCGGCGCTATAGACCCGTCCTGCCGGATGTTTTCGGTCAGATACCCGCTGCCGATGTTGCTGGTCATAATGATAATGGTGTTCTTGAAATCCACCGTCCGGCCCTGATTATCTGTCAGGCGGCCGTCGTCCAGCAGCTGGAGCAGGATATTGAACACGTCCGGATGCGCTTTCTCAATCTCGTCGAACAGCACCACGCTGTAGGGCTTGCGCCGCACGGCCTCCGTCAGCTGGCCGCCCTCGTCGTAGCCCACATATCCCGGAGGCGCGCCGACCAGCCGCGATACGGCGTGCTTCTCCATATATTCCGACATATCAATCCGGATCATATTCCGCTCGTCGTCGAAAAGGGCCTGCGCCAGCGTTTTGGCCAGCTCGGTTTTTCCGACGCCGGTGGGTCCCAGGAAGATGAACGACCCGATAGGCCGGTGTTCGTCCTTCAGGCCCGCACGGCCCCGCAAAATCGCTTCGCTCACCGCCGTCACGGCCTCGTCCTGCCCCACCACCCGGCGGTGAAGGATCTCGGGCAGGCGCAGCAGCTTCTCCTTCTCCGACTCCACCAGCTTGCTGACCGGAATGCCGGTCCATTTGCTCACCACTTCGGCGATCTCGGCCTCCGTGACCTCCTCCTTTAAGAGATGCCGTTCTTTGCCCTGCTCTACCCGGC
>CAMWSZ010000232.1 GCA_947177005.1 uncultured Clostridia bacterium
TAACAAATTTGCCCGCTCTCGTAAAGTCTTATTCCTAACCGGATATACCACTAGGGCCGGATCCCCAAGAAGCTGAGAAATGTTATCAGGCAGCAGCGTATGACGCTGCCCAAGCGGCCCTTTACAGACTCCAAAGACAATCCCGCTAAACATCATCCGGAAGGCCGGGGAATTTATTTCCCTGGCCTCCTGTTTTTGTTTTTTCACCAACTCCCAAAACCGGCATACAATAAAGCGAGGAGTGAAGAAATATGGCTTATTCCGACCGAGAATTGCTTGCCCGGTTAATCGAATGCGAGGCGGGCGGGGAGGGAGAAAATGGCATGAAAGCCGTGGCCAGCGTGGTCATGAACCGTGTACGGGCCACCGGCGGGGAGTATGCCCGCGTAGGGCAGGGCAGTATCCGGAACATCATTTTCCAGCCCTATCAGTTCGTCTGCGCCAGCGAGACCGAGGGCGGCGCTTACAATCCGCAAAATATCTATAATATGCGCCCGCAGGAGATTCATTACGAAATCGCGGATTGGGCAATCGCGGGGAACCGCCTGCCTGATCTGGGAGAATCCCTCTGGTTCTACAACCCATACAGCACAAAGTGCCGCAATAATTTCCCGTCTGCCGTCGGGTACTGGCAGACCCGCATCGGTGACCACTGCTTTTATAATCCTACCAATGCTTATTACAGCACATAACCATTCATTTGTATAAGGAGTGACTACCTATGGCAAACGCACAGAATACACAGAGTACGGCCAACACCCAAAACGTCCCCAACGGCACACCGGCAACCCAGCATAACCAGAATACCCAGAACATCACCATTAACAACAACCACGGCGTTGCCCCCGATGAAACCGGCTATACTATGCCCCCGGACCCGGGCGTACCCCAATGGATTTACGGAGACCCGAATTTAACTTATAACGGGAGCGTACCCTCCAACGGCGTTTCCCTCTACACGATGCAGGGAACGACCCCTTACAGCGGACAGGATAATTCGCCGATGCCCCTACAGATTGCCGGTATGAACTCTCACGCCGCCAGCCAGACCGCACAGGCGGAACGGATGAGAAACCCGCTGAGTATGTCCGACACCCACATGCCCTCCAACAGTGAGGAGGCGTATCAGGCATCCCTCCGCAGCCTACTGGACCGCAATATCGGTTATTTTGTAGTCGCCAGTTTTCTGGTCGGTTCCCAGCGGACCATTACCTGGCAGGGCATTCTGCATACGGTAGGCAGCGATTACATAGTGCTCTACCAGCCAGACTATGAACGCTATATCTCCTGCGATATCTATTCCATTAAATTCGTCCAGTTCCACAACGTCAAGGGCATCCCCTACTGCGCCGCCTCCCAGAACTGGCAGGGACAAATCTCCGTATAATGGCATAATGCCCTCTCCTGCATAATTTACCCAGTCTCCGGCATAAACTAGGGGGTGGAAAAGGAGGGATCGTTTTGAACAGGTCCAGCAGCGCCCGCCGCCGTGCAGAACAGAAGCTGAAATCGCGGGCCAACCCACCCCCCGGCGACAGCGGAATTTTCATCCGGCTGGTTCTCTGCGGCGTCATTTTTGTGTGTATGGTAGCGGTCAAATTTTTGTTCCCGGAGGCGGCAGGCAATATCAGGCAGTCCGTCGGGGACCTGCTCGGCAGGAACGCCGATTTTCAGGAGGCGTTTGCCGCGGTAGGCCGCGCCGTCAGCGGCGAGGAACCGGCCGGCGATTCCCTCCGGGACGCCTATACCGCCGTATTCAATCCCACCGCGCCGGAAACCGGTCAGGAGAACAGCGCTCCGAATGCGGAGGAAAATCCGGAGGCGGAGGAGCAAAATGCCCAGCCGCCGGAACCGGAAAATCCGCAGTATACCGCGCTTCCGGAGCTGGATCTGGACGCCGTTTCCGAGACCGTGGTTGATCTGGACGCTCCCCCGGAGGAGGAACCCGACGACACCGCCACGGAGACGCTGTCCTATGTCTACACCATGCCCGCCCTGCCGGAAAACGCCAGTCTGGAGCAGAGGAACCTGGGCTTTGCCTACAGCTCCCCCATTCAGGGGGTACTGTCCTCCACCTTCGGCTGGCGGGAGCATCCCATTGAGGGCGGCAGCAAGTTCCACTACGGTGTGGATCTGGCCGCCCCGGAGGGAACAGATATCCTCGCTTTCGCCAACGGCGCCGTGTACGCCACCGGAGAGAGCAGTTCGCTGGGCAATTATATCATGCTCCAGCACGAAAGCGGCTATATCACCCTGTATGCCCATTGCAGCAAGGTCACGGCAGCAGGCGGCAGCGTGGCTATGGGGGAAAAAATCGCGGAGGTAGGCTCGACCGGTCTGGCAACCGGGCCTCACCTGCACTTTGAGCTTCATGACGGCGACCTCTATCTGAATCCGATTTTTTATGTGGAAGTCGGGTAAACTGGAGATCACCTGGGGGTTCGGCGTCATGTTTGCGCTGGCAGTCCTGGCGGGCGCGGGAAGCATCCTGCCGCTTGTGGGACTGTCAGCGCTGTGCCATGAGCTGGGACACCTGGCCGGTCTGCGTCTGACCGGCGCGCCGGTGAAGGTATTCCGCCTGACGGCCTTCGGCGCGGAAATTCTTGCTGACACCCGCTGGATGCCCTACGGACGGGAAATTTTATGTACCCTGGCCGGGCCGCTGGTCAATATCCTGCTGGCGCTGATCCTGTCGCGGATCACGGGCGACTATATGCTGGCCGGTGCGAATCTGCTGTTGGGATGCTTCAATCTGCTGCCCATACCCTCTCTGGACGGCGGCAGGGTTCTGCATCTGCTGGCGAGCTGGTGCGCGGACCCCATGCTGGCCGACCGCATCTGTGCCCGTGTGGGACTGTGCAGCTCCCTGCTGCTCACCACAGCCGCGCTCCTGCTGACCCTTTGGCACGGCGCGGGACTGTTTCTGCTGCTGGGGGCGCTGGGAACCCTGCTGCCCCAATTGCCGCATTCATCCAAAAAAGCGGAGCCTGTACGGTAAACAGGCCCCGCTTTTTTCTGCTTTCAGCTCATTTTCAAAATCTCCCGTTTCAGGCGGTTGATGATCCGTTTTTCCAGCCGGGATATGTACGACTGCGAGATGCCCAGATGATCGGCCACCTCCTTCTGGGTCTGTTCCTTCCGTCCGCACAGTCCGAAACGCAGCACAATGATCTCCCGTTCCCGTTCGGACAGTTTGTCAATGGCCGCGTTGAGCAGCTGGCGGTCCACGTCGTCCTCAATGGGCCGCATCACCGTATCCGCTTCTGTCCCCAGCACGTCGCACAGCAGCAGCTCGTTGCCGTCCCAATCGGTGTTGAGGGGTTCGTCCAGGCTCACTTCGTTGCGCTGGGAGGAATTTTTCCGCAGGTACATCAGGATCTCGTTCTCAATGCACCGGCTGGCATAAGTCGCTAATTTGATGTTCCGGTCGGTCTTGTAGGTATTAATGGCCTTAATCAGTCCAATGGTGCCAATGGAAATGAGATCCTCAATATTGATCCCCGTGTTCTCAAACCGCTTGGCGATATAGACCACCAGCCGCAGATTCCGTTCGATCAGGGTCTGGCGGACAGACTCCTCCCCGGCGTCGAGACGGGCCAGCAGCGCGGCCTCCTCCTCACGGCTCAGAGGAGGGGGAAGGGTGTCGCTGCCGCCGATATAAAAGATCTCCTCCGGCCTGAGCAGGCCCAGCCGGTATAAAAGACGGCACAGCCGCCATTTCAGGTCACGCAGCATGATTCCTCCTTTTCGCCGCCCCACAGGCCGTGGCAGGTGCCGCCGCACAGCTGGGTGGGGGACAGGGCGACCGTCAGATTTCCCAGCTCCCTGCCGTCCAGACACACCCGGTCGGCCCGGAAGCACAGCAGCAGTCCCGCGCTCACGCCCACCGCCTGATACGGCAGCAGCCGGAAGCCTGCGCCGCCGGGCCCCAGCTGTTCCAGACACCGGGCCGCGCCGTCCTGTTCCAGACGGGACAGCACCGTTTTTTCCTGATCCGTCCACAGTCCGTCCAGCGCGGAGCAGCAGACGGTCAGCACCGGGCGGCTGGTGAGGGCGTCGGTGAGGGTATGGCCGGTGTCCAGGAGCACGGTCAGCTCGGCCTGCCGGCCCCGCAGCGTTACGGTGCCGCGGCAGATGTGTCCCGCTGCCGCGTGCCGTGCGCCGCCCCGGAATATCACCGACAGCGTGAAAAAGCATACCCCGCCCGCCAGGAAAAATACCCTCCAGTTCAGCATGCGCAGCAGCGCGCCGTTCTCGGACAGCAGCCGCCCCGTCACCAGCAGCACGCCGCCCATGGTGCAGGAGAGCATGAAAAACAGCAGGAAGCAGCGCAGAAACGCCTTCTGTTTTCCGAAAGCCAGCCAGACCAGCAGCGCGGCGGCGGCCGTCTGCGGGAAAAACGACGCCGCCCACTGCATCGACGGCACCGCGCACAGTGCGCCGTATGTACCGCCCGCGGCGGCGGCCGGCAGCAGGCGCCGCCAGTCCACCGGACGTCCGGAGACCTGCGCGGTGATATAGAGCGCCGCGCCGTCGCTCAGGCAGTTGAGCAGAAAGGCCAGATCCAGATAAACGACCATGTATTTTCC
Organism: uncultured Clostridia bacterium; assembly: GCA_947177005.1. GTDB lineage: Bacteria > Bacillota > Clostridia > Oscillospirales > Oscillospiraceae > Pelethomonas. Next base: position 4,590 of record CAMWSZ010000232.1, read on the forward strand.
TCCTTCCGCCGGAGTGCCCCCGGCAGAAACAGTATAGACCTGTCCGGGGAAAAATCCTGTCATATCCTTGCCGTTGGGGGATTTTTTGCAGGGCGGCAAAAAAAGGGTACCGGACGGTACCGGTACCCTTTTGGGGGAACAGGATCAATACTTTGAGCCAAAGCCGCCGCCGGAATATCCGGAAGAGAACACGTCGTCATCCGAATCGCGGCCGGACTGCACAGGCATCCTGTCGTGACGGAGGGCGCGTCCGTCGTCCATGAGGCGGAAGCGGCTGATGAGCTCCTTGAGCACGTTGGCCTGGCTGGACAGCTCCTCGCTGGCCGCGGCGGATTCCTCGGAGGTGGCGGAGTTGGTCTGCACGACGCTGGAGATCTGATCCACCGCCATAGTGATCTGGGCCATGGAATTGGACTGTTCCTCGGTAGCGTTGGAGATCTGGGTGACGGCGCTCAGCACCTTCGCGGAGCTCTCCACAACGGCCCGCAGGGACTCGCTGGTGGCCTGGGACAGGCCGGTGCCCTCGTTGACGGCGTCGATGGTCGCCTCAATGAGGGTCGCGGTATTCTTGGATGCCTCGCCGGACTTGCTGGCCAGATTGCGGACCTCGTCCGCCACCACGGCAAAGCCCTTGCCGGCGGCGCCTGCGCGGGCGGCCTCAACGGCTGCGTTCAGGGCAAGGATGTTGGTCTGGAACGCGATGTCCTCAATGGATTTGATGACCTTGCTGATCTCCTGAGATTTTGCCTCAATGTTTTCCATTGCGTGCATCAGCTCATCCATGTGCTGGGAGCAGACCTGAATCTGATCGTGGGCCTGATTGTTCTCGTCCTTTGCGGTTTTGGCGTGATCGGCGGTGTTGTTCAGCTGGCCGCTGACCTCGTTGATGGTCGCCGCCAGCTCCTGCACGGCGGACGCCTGCTGGGTAGCGCCCTGCGCCAG
>CAMWSZ010000233.1 GCA_947177005.1 uncultured Clostridia bacterium
TATGGCGGAAAATATCGACCCCAACAATATGACCCCGGAACAGTACGACGAATTTCTGGAGAAGTTGGTGGAGTTGGGCATTCTGTCCCAGGAGGCCATCGAACGAGTGGGATACCACGGCATGTTCGCCGAGTACGGCAGGGAAATTCCCATTACCTGCACCGGCCCGCAGAACTTTACTCCCGCTTTCCAACTGAGCCCCGTTGACAACGATATTGAGGGCTGGATTCAGAACCGGCTGCTCTGGAAACCCGGCATCACGCGCGAGTCCGCTAAACGCGACGGCTTTGTCCCGCAGTATGACCGCATCACCGAAGACGAAAAAACTCTGTCAATCATCAGCGAGATCCTGGCCGATGTGAAACGGCAGCGCGCAGGCATTTCCCTTTAAGAAAGCCCCTACTTTCAGGAGGTGACAGACGACTGTGAATGTCGCAGAAAACTTACTGTTCCAGCAGATGCAGACCATGACGAATCTGCCCCAGACCGGCAATGCCGGAAAAAAAGATCTCTCCGGTTCCTTTCAGGACCTAATGGATCAGGCCGGGCAGAATACCGCCGTGGATTCCGCCAAAACCGAAAACACCCCCGCAGAGCAGCAGCGTCCCGTGAAAAAAGACGCGGCTGAGCAGACAACAAATGATACAAAACCCGCACAAAAAGATGTCGAAACCGGCGAAGCCGAAGAAATCGACCTCAATGTAGCCGTCTATGCGCTGGATCTGTTCCGTCCCGAGATCGTGGATGTGAGCGAACCGGAAGCTGTGACGGAGATGCCCGTCGAAATCGCCGTCCCGGTGGAGGAAGCACCGGTTGACGTGCAGGCCGTCCCTGCGGCGGAGGAGTCCGCCCCGGAGATCGTGACAGACAGCGCGCCCGTTCAGGAGGCGGCCCCCGTGGAAAAAGCCCCCGAAATCCACACCGATACGCCTGTGGCCGAAGCCGTGCAGGAAGAGGCGCGGCCCGCCGCTGAGGTGGAGTTGAAACCCGTGGAGCATGTGGAGGTTGAGGTCACGGTGGAGAAAAAGGATGTCTCCGATACCGGCGAAGTCCGTACCGTACAGACGGAAGAGAAATCCGAGGACTCCACCAGTGAAGACCTCTCCGGCGAAATCGCACAGATGAATCAGCCTGTGTTCCACGACGTCAAGGCAGCCCCCGTCAAGGTGGCCGACAACTATCAGCCGGTCGATACCCAGGACCCGGAAATGGACAGCAAACTCGCCAACTCCATTTTGCAGGCCGTCCAGCAGGGCACCGAACAGATGCAGATCCGTCTCAACCCCGCTAATCTGGGCGCGGTTGTGATCGACCTCGCAAAAGACGCCAGCGGCGCTTTGCAGGTGGTCATCCACGCCTCCAACAGCAAGGCCGCGGGACTCCTTAACGAACACCTCGACAGTCTCCATACCGCCCTTCAGGCCCACGGTTCCGAGCAGGAAGTCCGCGTGGAGGTGCAGCGGAACCAGGAGGGGCAGGAACAGCATATGTTCCAACATGCCGACCCCGACGGTAAAGGCCAGCACCAGCGGCGTCAGGAGGAACGCAAACAACAGCAGGAGGAGTCCGGTGAGGACTTTATGCAGAAACTCCGCCTCGGCTTGACCGGCGTGGAATAATTACAGCAGAAAGGAGTGATATTCTATGGCTTCAGTCAGCGGACTTAATAATTCCGACTACATGAAAGAGTACGCGCTGGACCTGAACAACCGCGGACAGTCCACAAACAACACCGATAAGACCCAGGGCGCTACCAGTACTGACTTTTCGTCCGCCACGTCGGCTACCAAGGACCGTGAGCGGGAACCCAACAATGAGCTTACCTTTGAGGATATGCTGTCGCTGATGATCGTGCAGCTCCAGAACCAGACCATTGACAATACCGCCGATACCAACGACATGATGAATCAGCTCATCTCCATGACCGTCATGAATTCCCTCACCACCCTTACCTCCGCTGTGGAGGAGGTGCAGCTGGCCAGCGTCATGAACTACTCCGCCTCACTGGTGGGACAGTACGTGACATTGGGCGTGTACAACGAGAAGACCAAAAATCTGGATGAGATTTACGGCCTGGTGGAAGCGTCCGGTACATACGACGGCAAACAGGTCATCTTCGTGGACGGACAGAGCTATCTCCTCTCCAGCATTATGGCTGTCGGTAAGCTGCCGCCTGTCAAGAAGGAAGACGGGGAGCAGGCCGAGAACAGCGGAAACGTTGAAAATACCGATCAGACGGACAACGATCATACCGAAAATAAAGATGTAGAGAACGCCGGTGCGGCCGAAAGCGGCGGCGATGCGGAAGCAGGCGCGGAGGACGAGGCCGGCGGGGCGGCGGTCGCCTGACAGAACCGGGTCCGGCTGTTTGATTCCGCCGCGTGCCGGGAAAAGGAAGAAGGATTATTATGGCGGACCGAATCTCTCCCATAGAGCAAGGCATTCCCCCCGTTGAGCGGGTGCAGACGTCCCGGCGCAGTGAAACGGCGGGACAGTTCGGCGCGGTGCTCAGTCAGGAGCGGAGCGAGGCCGTGGCGTTCTCCAAACACGCTATGGCTAGAGCCGAGGAACGGGGCATCGAACTGACCCCCGCTCTCATGGACCAGCTTACCGACTCCGTAGAGCGCGCCCAGGCCAAAGGCGCCACGAATATCCTGGCCTTCGACGCGACACGCGCTTTCATCATCAACGTCCCCCATGGGCGGGTGATTACCACCATGTCCCAGCAGGAGATGCAGGAGAACATTTTCACTAACATCGACGGCGCTGTCCTTTTGAAATAAAAGTGTGCAGGACCTCGCATGAGGATGCTCAGGCGTCCCGCCCGATTGACGGGACGCCGACAGCGCCACATATAAAGGAGATAATGCTTACATGACCGGAGCTATGTATTCCGCCATCGGCGGACTCAAAACACATATGAGCAACCTGAACGTTATCGGCAACAACATCGCTAACGTCAACACACAGACCTATAAGTCCCAGCGCATGACCTTCCAGGAGTCCATCTATGTCACCAGCCGCGCCGGCAGCAACGGTACAGTCAGCACCGGCGGTAACAACCCCTCTCAGGTCGGTTACGGCGCACAGGTCGGCTCCATTGACCTGAACATGAGCCCCGGTACCTACTCCCCCACCGGCTATGACCTCGACTGTATGATTATGGGCGAGGGATTCTTCATGGTGGGCGACAAGGATACCGGCGAATCCATCAACAGCGCTCAGGACCTGGCTACCTTTACCCTGTCCCGTATGGGCGACTTCTGGGTGGACGCCAACGGCTTCGTCTGCGACCGCCGCGGCAAGTGCCTCTACGGCTTTGAAATGGTGCAGAACCCGGAGTACGATCCGCAAACCAATCCGGATGTGGACCAGTATATCCCCAGCACCAAGCTCGTCCCCCTACGTGTGCCTGTGAAGGCCCAGGACCCCAAAACAGATGATAACTGGCAGGCGGGCGATCCTGTCTATGATATTCTGACTTTTGCAGATCCGACAAACGGCAACGCCAGATCAAATGCCAAGCTGAGCGATATCGTGGCGAAAGCAGCGGAAAGGGTGAAAGCCGGTCTGGCTGACGGATCAATAACGCCCGACGATACAACTGGTCTGTATGCCTACCGGATAACGGAAGATGACAAGGTGGGCGTACCAGGCGAAACCTATGTAGAATTTGAAATCCGCAACGGCGCTATTTCATCAATCAACGATATTTATCTCCCGCAGGGCTATGGACGTGTAAATGAGTGGTCTTCCCACACTCCGCAAGATGCAAATGCCGCCCAGTACAGTCCGGAAGGAGTAGACGGCAATTTTGTCTCCTATAAAAGAACCTTGAAGGGCGTTCTGCCCAACTGGGAGAATTCACCCATCAAACTGACCGGTATGGCTATCGGCAAGGACGGCGCAATCACCGGCACCTCGGAGAACGGCCAGGCGGTTACTATCGGCTATGTGACAATTGTCAATGCGGCAGCAAACGACGGCGTTACCCATATCGACGGCTACTACTACAAGGCGCTGGAGGGCGCGGGCGATCTGAGCCTGTCAGTGCCCGGCGGCAGCTTTACAGATGACACCATCTATTTGAATAATAAGTTTGTTGCAGAGGCACCCGCAGGCGGCGAAGACAGAGAAGACGGCTTGAGCACAATGGCCGCGCCGTTCAACGACCGTATCCAGGGCTCCGGCGACACCGAGCTGCGCAACGGCGGTCTGGAGGCGTCCACCGCGGACGTGGCCAACGAGTTCGCCCAGATGATCCTCACCCAGCGCGGCTATCAGGCCAACACCCGTATGGTCACGGTGACGGACTCCATGCTGGAAGAACTCATCAATATGAAGCGTTAAAACACGGTAAGCTGAATGTGATTCGCCCGGGCCGGCTGCGTCCGGTCCGGGCAAAGGAAGGAGGTGGCAACAGAATGATCGTTTTGACCAAGAGAAATGGGGAGCGGTTTCTGCTCAACCACCATCAGATCCTCACCATTGAGTGTATCCCGGAGTCGAAAATCGTGATGGTGAACCGGGACTTCTATATCGTCAAGGAAACCCCCGAGGACATTATCAAAAAAATTATCGAGTATTCCGCGAAGGTACAGGACGTGTACCGGGAAGTGGTCGTTGTGGACAAGCGCCAGAAGTCCTGAAAAGCCCGTGAAACGGAGCTTGGCGGCCCGGTGACGCAGGCCGGGGGCGTCACTGGGCGACCAAGCTGCGGGCGGAGATAACAGGACCCGGTGAGTCATAGAATGCTGGGGAGCTGTGGCCCCCCGCCGCGCAGGGCGGCAGATCAGACAGACATTGCGGAAAGGAATGTGAGCATGACACTATGAACATTACTTACATAATCGGTGTAGTCGGGGCCTTCGCGGTCATGGTCATCGGCATGATGCAGGGCGGGGAAACGTTCCTGACCCCGAAACAGCTGGGGAACTTCATTGACGGCGCCAGCGTGTTCATCACCATTGGCTGTACGCTGATGGTCCTGATCGGGAGCTTCCCTATTGTACAGATCAAGAATATCCCCAAGCACATAGGCATCATGATGAACACCAAACGGTTTAACCCGCTGGATATCATCGACCAGCTCGTGGAGCTGGCCCAGATTGCCCGTAAAAACGGCCTGCTCGCCCTGGAGGAACAGGGCAATAAACAGGAGGACCCGTTTTTTAAGCAGTGCATTATGCTCATTGTTGACAACAACGACGCCGATCAGGTCAAGGATATCATGATGAACGATATCGAACAGTCCGCCGGACGCCATGAGTCTATCGCGGGCATGTACGACAAGGGCTCGTCCGTGGCCCCGGCTTTCGGCATGGTCGGCACCCTGGTCGGCCTCATCAACATGCTCAAGGGCATGGACGTGTCCAGCGGCGACGGCGCCAGCAACATCGGCAGCGCAATGGGCACCGCCCTGATTACTACCCTGTACGGCTGCGTCCTCGCCCACATGATCTTCGGCCCTATCGCCCAGCAGCTCCGCCAGCGCGACGAAGAGGAAACGCTGTGCAAGCTCATTAT
>CAMWSZ010000234.1 GCA_947177005.1 uncultured Clostridia bacterium
CTGGAGCACTCCCTGCACAGATTTTTGACCCGGTTCGACTGCGCCGGCGGCAGTACGGAGGAGAAGCTACAGGACCTCCAGTCCCGGCAGAGGGAATACCTCTCGCTGAAAAAAGTGGCGGACTCCTTCTCCGCCAAGCAGAGCGGCGCGCAGGAGAGTCTGGAACAGGCCAGCCGCTGGCTGGAGGAAAATCTGGCCCCCTACTTCGGCCCTGATCTTCCCCTGGACCCGTTTGCAACGCTGCACTGGAAATGCAGTGAGTATCAAACGCTGGCCAGCCGCCGGGCCGAGTCCACGGAACGGGCAGCCACATTGTTGGAAGAGCTCCGAACGCTGGAACAAGAGCTCCGCAGATTCCTGGAGCCATATGTGGGCACGGTGGAGCCGGACGGCTTCCAAAGCAGTTTGACGGCCCTCCAGCGCGACTGCGATACTTACGGCCATAACCAGACATTCGTGCTCAACTATGAGCGGGAATCCATCGAAAACCGGGAAAATTTGCAGATCTATACCCGGCAAATCCTCGACTTTGCCGGAAAATACAAGCTTTCGTTAGACGCCGGCAGCCGTCAGGCCGCCTTCAGCATCCGGGACGATGTCAGAAAATATGCGCAGCTGTCCGCGTCAAACGGCTCCCTCCGGGAAGAAATCGACACCTTTTCCGAAAAAAACCGGGGTATTATTGAATCGCCCAATGTTTTGGACGAGTATGATCTGGAAGAATTGAAAACCGCAAAAGAACAGGCGGAGCAGGATATTGCGGACACCGCTTCCCAGATTCTTTCGCTCCAGCAGCAGATCAAGCAGCTTCAGATCGACCTCGACCAGATCCCGCAAAAGGAAGATGAACTGGCCGGTTTGCGGGAGCTGTGCGGCGAAAGCCAGCGGAAGGCCGCCCTCCTTGACGACACAATCGCCATGTTGAAGACCGCAAAGGATAACATGTCGGCCAATTACCTGAGCATCATCCGCAGCAGCTTCTCCGAATACCTCCACCGCGTCACCGGCGAGGCGTCCGAAAACATCTATATTAATCCGCAGCTTGACGTCCGGCTCGAACGTCAGGGCGAGACCCGTGATATCGGCTATTTCAGCGCCGGTCAGGCGGATATTATTCTCCTGTGTATGCGTATGGCGCTGGTCCGGGCGCTCTTCCGGGGAGAAAAACCGTTTATCGTGCTGGATGACCCCTTTGTCAATCTGGACGACGAAAAAACCACAGAGGCCCTGGCCCTGCTGACCGATTTGTCTAAGGAATACCAAATTATCTATCTCATCTGCCACAGCAGCCGGACAGAGGAAGAATAATCTGCTTTTCTGTCAAAACTGCCCCCTGATGCGGGAATCTGATTCCCCCGCATCAGGGGGATTTTCTGTCTGTACAGCGCCACCGCCCGTTCTAATATCGTCTTGGAATTATATTTCCACTTGTCAAACGGTAATTTTCGTGCTATATTGAAAATAATGGCAAAAATGTCGAACAATATGTCATTATGACCAAAAATATGAGGAGGAGTTTGTGTGAAGCGTGTAAAACGCAGTTTGTTGGCGTTGGTCCTATCGTTCTGTATGGCTCTGTCCATACTCCCGGCTCCAGCGTTTGCGGATGAAGCAATCATAGCGGGGACGGAATACTTTGGTGAGGGTCTTCAATGGACATTGTATACCGGCGGACGGCTTGTAATCGAAAAGAACCCTGAATACGATGGTACAGAATTTAATATGCCGGACTATATAAATATGCGAAGTACTCCGCCATGGTATTCCTATCGTGATTCCATTGAGTCTGTTGAAATCAAAAGCCCTGTGACCTCTATTGGTAACTTTTCTTTTTATAACTACCGGCTTTTAACATCTGTAATAATTGGAAACACCGTTGTTGAGATTGGAGAGAATGCTTTTAGCAACTGTCAACGGTTGACCGATGTGACGATTCAAGGCAATGTAAAAACGATAGGCGAATCCGCTTTTAATTCTAGTGCTATTAAAAGCCTCAACATCCTAGGCAGCGTGGGAACGATAGGCCGCGAAGCTTTTCGTAGCTGTAATTTTGAAGACCTCACAATAAGCGCAGAAACAATATGTGACTATGCTTTTTCTTACTGTTCTATGAAGACCGCTACTATAAATGCAGAAACAATATGTGACTATGCTTTTTCTTATTGTTTTGATTTGAAGACCGTCACAATAACCGAGGGGACAAAAAAAATCGGCGAGTGTGCTTTTGCAAATTGTTCTGATTTGGAGACCGCCACAATAAAGGACGGGGTAGAGGAAATCGGCTTATGTGCTTTTGGCAGATGCACAAGTTTATCAAAAATTACGGTTCCGGCAAGTGTGGTTGAGATTGGGGAGGAGGTATTTGAAAGATGTAAGGCTTTAAAGGAAATAGATTTCGCTGGTAATGATAAATATGTAGTTGAGAACAGTGTCCTTTTTGCACTGAAAGATAGCCAAAAAAATGTACTAATAGCTGCGGCCCCAAAGTCTCTTCCTGCTGAGTATACCGTTCCTGATACGGTGAAACGTATTGGGCGTTCTGGATTTTCAGAATGTCAGTCGTTAAAGAGCTTAATACTTCCTAGTGGATTAGAAGAAATCGGGCATTTTGCGTTTTACAACTGTTCCCAATTAAATGCGCTAGTCATTCCAGAGAGCGTCGCTACAATTGAATCCTACTTTTGGGATAACTGTACCCTCTCCACTTTTGGAAACTGTAAATTTGATATTACAATTCCGGGAAGTGTAAAATGTATTCCTAATGGCCTTTTTCATATGGCCAGTACACAGCATATTACTTTAGGTGAGGGTTGCACTGAGATAAAAAGCGCATTTTCTAGCTGCCAGAATTTGCAGTCAATATCTCTTCCCAGCACTCTTAAAACGATTAACACCAATGCGATATCCCGTTGTCCTAATCTAAGCAAAATCTATTATGAGGGTACTGCAGCAGACTGGCGGAAAAATGTACGGATACTCATCCCCAATTCTGAACTTTTTGATGCAAATATCATATTCAACTTCAAAGATGAGAGAGCGCATAGACTGACTTATGCTCCCGGCAAAGCAGGTACTGCGTACCAAGTTCCTACGCTTTTTGATGCCCTTGATAAAGAGGTCACATTGTCAGCCTCGAATTTTTCAGCCCCAACCGGCGGAAAATTCAAGGGCTGGCTAATTGGCGGCAAACTCTATCAGCCCGGCGAACCATGTTCGGTTGAGGGTGTGACAGAAGATATCACGGCCACCGCGATCTGGTTTGACAAGGATATCCCCGATACAGTCCCTAGCAAAATCACTTTGGACTATCAATACGACGAAAGGAAAGAAGAGATCCCTCTTCCGGAAAACAGTCTGCCTACTCCCACACGGGATGGATATCGTTTTGACGGCTGGTATACCGAAACATCCGGCGGGGAGGAAATTACAGGCGAAACGGTCTCGAAATTGACGGATGGTACGACCCTGTATGCCCATTGGACAAAAATCTTTACCGTCACATTTGACGCCGCTGGCGGTACGGTGTCTCCGAAAACTAAAACAGTGACAAAAGGAATGTCCTACGGCAGCCTGCCTGTTCCGGTCCGGGAAGGCTATGACTTTGATGGCTGGTATACCGAGATGGAGGACGGCGAACAGGTTACTGAGACGACAACTGTAGAGCTGGACGGAGATCAGACTCTCTATGCCCATTGGACCGAGAAAGATCCGGAAATCACATATAAAATCACATTTAACGCCAATGGGGGCGAGGTAAAAGTAACGGACAAGATTGTGACAAAGGGAAAAACCTATGGTACACTGCCTGTCCCGGTTCGAGAAGGTCTTCTGTTTGACGGCTGGTATACCGCGGAGGTGGACGGCAAGCTGATTTCTGAAACAACAACTGTGGATTTGGACGGAGATCAGACCCTGTACGCCCATTGGGTGGAGGACTATCTCTCCAAACTGTCTTTCAGTTTTACCAATTCAAGATTAGCCTTCCGGTATAATGAGGGCTACTGCATCCCCTATGCACGGTTCCAAATGGTCTATGGTGATGACTCCGCTCTCGCCAAAACCATTTATGAACAAACCAGCGCATGGAGAGGCAATTGCAGCGGTATTGCCACTGCCGCCAGCCTGTTTTATATCCCGGACAACGGTGTAAATTTTACGGATTTTGTCAGCGGCCCCACCGCAGATCCGCCTGTGGCGATATCAAAACTGACTCCGGACTATCGAAACAAAGACTGGAACCTCTCACTCCGTGCGTTTATTGAAGCGCTGCAAATCTCGCAGTTCAGCTACAACGACGCCAGCCACAGCAACGGTAAGACACTGAAGGAGCTGTGGGATGAGGTGAAGTCGTGTGAAAACGGAGGTGAACCGGTCTATATCCGTACATCCGGTCACGCTTTGATTGGCTACCGTACCGAAACGGTCAGCGATACGGAGGGCCGCATCTATGTCTATGACTGCAACTATCCGTTGGACCGCGGCCGTTATATTACACTGAGAAAAACCAGTCCAAACGGAGAATACACCAGCGGGTATTACCAAAATTATAGTTCATTCGATTCCTATTCAATTGAATTGCCTTCTTGGCTCTCCAGCCGCACACGCACTTCCATGATAAATCCAAAAGCGGAATTGCTGTTTGTCAATTCTGACAGCGCCGAGATCCGGGACAGCAGCGGCAATCTTGCCGCAAAAATTGACGGCGGCAAAATCACGGCGATCCAAAGCGGCGTTTATCCGGTAAAGGCTGTGGAAGACGTCGCGCCCGGCAATGATTTTGACCTGCCTGAGAATCCGTTCCATATGATCTGGCTCCCGGTGGGACAGTATACCGTTGTCAATCAGGATAAAACCATTCAGCAGTTGGAAACCACAATGGTCCATGTGGAACAGGCCGCCACGGTCAGAACTTCCGGCAATACCGTTTCTTTTATCGTAGACGATGCCTTTGCCGCGGATGATGCCAGCAGTGTTATCCCTGTCAGCTCTGTTCAGCTGGCCGAACCGGGTGTAAACTATGAGGTCTGCCTGGAAAACTCCGCCGGAACGGAGGGGTATACCGAACTCCTTATGACCGGTACAACCAGTTCGGAAGCGGTCTCCTTCGCACAGATCGACAATCATCTCTATATGGACGGCGTACCACTGGAAGAGCCGGAATACGCCAAACGCATCAACGGTAATGTGTATTTTGATGCTGACCTGGACGATGAAAATTTTGATTATGCTGTCTATGAACAGAAGAAAGAAGAGTTTGAACCGATTCCTTGGACGCAATTGACCGAGGAGGAGGTAACGGCTGAGGTAACACAGGAAATTCCGTATTCCCTGTGGGAGACTGACACATCTGATGAGACATCCGGCGGCGATACTTCCGATAAACCGGAAATTCCTGACAACCCCAGCACGCCGGATAGTCCCGATAATCCAGAGATTCCTGACAACCCCAGTGCGCCGGATAGTCCCGATAATCCGGAGATTCCTGACAATCCCAGCACGCCGGATAATCCCGATAATCC
>CAMWSZ010000235.1 GCA_947177005.1 uncultured Clostridia bacterium
GCAAACGGCAGACGAGACACAGGCAGAGGAAACCATTGAGGAGAATACAGCCATCCGCTACACGATCTACGAGGGCAATATGGAGCGGCTGGAAAAGAAACTGACACGCATCCAGAACAAGTGCCGCAAATATGGATGTGACTTCCGTTACGAGCAGGTTGGAGAGGAGTTTCGGGAGCTAAAGGACAATAACGGCTGCACCTATACGGCCCGGTTCGTTATAATTGAGGCGGAGGGCGTTGCGGTTGTGAACGGCTGGAAGTTTATTGCCTCTATTGAACACACCCCAAAAGGCAACCTAATCAACCGTGCCTGCAACGTTGAGGTGCCGGAGCGTTACTATACTGGACAGCCCGTTTGCGAACACTGCAACAGCCGGAGGGCGCGGAAAGATACCTACATCGTCATGAACGAAGAAACGGGGGAGTTCAAACAGGTTGGCAAAAGCTGTCTTCGAGACTTCACCCACGGTATGAGTGCGGAGGCAGTTGCGCAATACGTGGCGGCGTTCGACGATCTCATTCAGGGAGAGGAACCATACGAGGGCTGCCGCATTCAGCCATACATCAAGACAGAAAAATGGTTGCGTTATGTAGCGGAGACTATCCGTCATTTCGGATATGTGAAGCGAAACAACGACGGCGAGACCTGCACCAGAGAGAGGGCTACCGACTACTATCAATTCGAGCACGGTTATCAGTTCGGCAAAAAGGAAGCAAAGAGGATTCGGCAGGAGCTGGAGACTTGCGGATTTAATGCAGAATCCGACGAGGCAAAGGCCGAAACTGCTGCGGCTATGGCTTGGTTAGAGCAGCAGGAGGAGAGCAATAACTATATGCACAACCTCAAAACCGCCTGCTCGCTTAATTACATTGGCTGGAAACACCTTGGTATTACGGCCAGCCTGTTTCCAAGCTACAACCGGGAGTTGGCCCGTGAGGACGAACGGCGCAGGCAGGAAAAGGCGGAGCGGCTTTCGGAGTGGGTCGGCGACATCGGGAAACGCGTTGAGATCAAGGTTGCGGAGATTACCTGCATTACAGGCTGGGAGACACAGTGGGGTTATACCAAGATTTACAAGATTGTTGATGAATCCGGGAATGTCTTCACATGGAAGACCTCAAACTGGGTGGAGGATGACGTTAAAACAATTAAGGGAACAGTCAAGGCGCACAATGATTACAAGGGTACAAAACAGACAGAGATCACCCGCTGTAAGTGCGCAGCATAAGGCGGATAGAAAAAAGCCCCGAATAGCGTCAAAATCTAAAATTGTTTGTTGACATTCCCCTGATAGGGGAGTATGATAGGGGTACACCAAGGGTCACACAACACACGCCACTCAACGGGGCAATCAATAGGAGGTACACCATGAACGACTACAAAATTACCTACACCAGCGAAACGGGAGAGGAATCCAACGCCTACGTCACAGAGCGCACCGAATCCTCCGCTCGAAAGGCTTTCAGCTCCGCCCACAAGGGCATGGGCCTCACCATCCAGAGCGTTGAGCTGCACCGAGAAAACACCAGCGCCACCAAGCAGCAGGAGCGGGATACTCTGGCGGCCATCCGCAAAATGGTCGAGGAGCTGGGGCCGCAGTCCTACCTCGCCACCGCCTTTGAGGGCTGCTTCGAGGACGCGGACACCAACATCGACAACGACTTCGCCGACAGCTACAAGCGCCGCTACGACGACACTTTGGAAAAGCTGGAGAGGGCCAAGCAGGAAATCGGGGAGCTGGAAATGCACAAGCGCCTCATGCAGCAGACCATCGACAGGCTCCAGCGCGAAAATGAGGCTCTTGAGCAGCAGGCAGAGCAGCAGACCATTTCCGCGGACGACCTCTCCGATGTTATCCGCCTTGTGGTCGAGAAGAAGTTCGAGCTGGACACCGAGGTCAAGAACGCCGCAGAGCGAATTGTAGAAGCCGCTGGCGAGCCGGAAAGCGCGGCCTTCAAGAGCGCCGTCAATGACCACCGCGCAGCAAAGCGCGACCTCGATTACTACTCCGCCATCTTGGAGCGGCTGGGCAGGCTCTCCGACATCAAAAAGGCAGCCTAATTTTTTTACCAGTAAATGACGCGAAACGGGGCAACAAGCCTCGCAAGCGCCCGAAAAGGCCCACAAACGGGGAGCTGACCTATCGGCACGACGGGGAGAAAGGGAACCATATGAAAATCGAGGCTGGCAAGCGCTACACCATAACCCGCAACGTTAGAGGCACCAACGAGCGGAGCTTCAAGGCAACCGTGAACTGGGTTGAGGACAGGGGCGACTACTGGTACATCGGCTACACCCCCGACGACTTCCGAATCTGCCGCTGGGGCTGCTGCAAGGTCAAGAAGCAGGGCCAGTACAAGGCCGTCAACTACACGTTTGAGGCGGCTGCCTAATAATGGCAGGCCGACAGAAAGGAGCGCACTATGGAAACCTATTACAGCACACAGCGCCCAATCGGGCCGGGAACCTACCCGAAGCCGGAGGGCAATGAGGTTGTGGAGATTCACAACTTCGACGGCAAGACCTACTGCGAGGAGCTGGGCCGAGAGGCATGGGGCTATATCACCTACGAGCAGCCCCTCACGCCGGAGCAGGTCTCCAGCTACGAGCTGACCCCGGAGGGAGTTATCTGGTATCCGGTCACGGTCAGTTCTCGCAAACACGGCGGCGGCCTGTTCGTAAAATCCGGGATGATTGTTCGCTCGAAAGTGCGGCCAGAGGACACCCACAAAGAAACCCCGAAAATGCAGCTCAAGACCCGGTATTTCAGAACGTGGGAGGAGGCCCAGCGGATTATGTACGCACTCCAGAGCCTCGACATCTCGACGGAGCGCGTCAGGGGGAGCGCCACGCAGGGGGAGGTCAAGGTCTACATCAACGGGGAGTACATTCTCAATTTCGGCGACAAGATCGTACTCCCAGGGCGCGGGGCCAACCCGGAGGACTACTACGGGGACGATATCGGCGGCTGGCGCAGCAGCAAGCCGGACAGCAGTTTTGTCCTTGGTCTGATTTGGCACCCGCTCGACTACGTTTACCACCACAGCGAAAAAGTCTGCAAGGCTCTCGGCATAACGCAGGAGGAGTGGATTGAGGGCAACTACTGGGAGGAAAGTCATGGCCCGCAGGAATAAGGTCAAGACGGAAGTGAGAAGGCTCACGAGCGGCTACTGGGCTGTATTCATCGGCGGTATCTGGGTAGATGCCGCCAGCCCCTCCAAAAAGGCGGCGCAGGTGAAACTCAATCAATTCTTACTAAAAATGAAAGGGGAAACCAAATGAAAACACTCTATTTTGAGGGCGCGGGAATGGCCGAAGCGGATGTCAGCAAGGCCACCGTCGGCAACTGCCGGATTCGCACCGCGTTCCACCTCGACGACGGCAAAGCCGTCTATCTGGAAATCAACGGCACCGAGCGCACAAGGTACAGCAGCCCCAAGGTTTTCCAGTGGCGGTACACGGGCTTCGTAGATTCCTGCCACTACATCACGGACGATGTGCCAAACGACGACAGCAACAAGCATTCCATCGCCGTCCGCAACGTCACGCACTTCGAGTACACTGAGGCGGAAATCTTGCGGTATGTAAACAGCCTTGGCGCGAGCTTCGACGCTATCAAGGTGTTGCCAGACCTCGCCGGATACCGGGTATTCCGGGAGAAATACAGCAACAACGGGCTTGAGCGTTACAACTACGGCGACCTGTTCCAGTTCGACCCGGAGCTGCTGGCCCGCCGCGAGGCGGTCTACCAGTACTATTATGAGCTGGAAAAGGCAGAGGGGCAGAAATACCCTAACTTTTCCTTGTGGACAGTAGAGGGCGACCCCGGAGCGCTGCACCTGCTCCGCCACTTTCCCAGTACCCCCCAGACAGCCCACAACACGCATTGGATTATCCGCGTGGACACGGGAGAGACCCTTGAGGACTGGATTGCGATGGCAACAGAAACCTACCTCGGAAAATACGGCTGCTGAAAGGAGAGTATCATCATGGCAAAAAAGTACACTTGGTATCGCTTCACATTCGCAGATGGCTATGTCACCATTTGCAGAGGCATGAGTGCGCAGGAGCGCCGGGTTGAGGAGGCCAAGCACGGCAAGCTGGTCTCCAAAACGAAAGAGGGGGTGTTTTAATGTCCTGCATGATCATGAAGCGGGAATCGCTGGCAGCACTGGCAAACGCTGTCGAAACCCGGCTCAACTGCGATTATGGCTTTTGGGGCTTCGAGGCCCCGGACAACCTCTACCGCGAGCTGCAAGACTGCAAGCCCGACCACTTCTACTATGATGCAAAATCTATCTACCGCAAGCTCTACGCGATCAATGTCCGGGCCTACAATGGGCGATACGCAAGTCACGAGGAGTCCGCAGGCGAGGAGGCCCCGGAGGTGGATATCGCTTGCTATACCGTCCATCGCAGGCCGGAGTACCGCAATCACGGTTTTGCAGTCTGCCCGTGGCACTACCAGCTTGCCAAGCTCCTCGACTTCTGGCTCTACCAGACCGCAGAGGACGCGACCTACAGCGACCCGCTGCGGCTTGCTATGAAAGAGTTCCGGGACGATCTCTATCAATTCATCGTGCAAAACAGTCCTCAATACATCGTCGGACGGTGGGGCGAGCTGCCCCCGGCACCTCAAACGGTCAAGGAGGGATACAGCCGCACCAAAGAGGCCGAACCCCTGATTTTGGAACCGGAGGATTGGCAGCCGGACGAGTGGGCGACCCTCTGCAAACTGGCGGGCGGCCTCCCGCCGCAGGATACCGAACGCATTGTAATCAGCGACCACACGCTGGAGACCTATATCACCAAAAAGGGCAGTCATAATGAAGGGGGCGCAAACTGAATGAACATTTTCGGGAAACGCTTAACCGGTCTCCGCAAGGAACGCGGCCTTGCACAGATCGATATCGCCGGGCATCTTGGCATGAGCCGTTCCGGGATTCAAGGCTACGAGACCGAGGACAAGGAACCGAGCTACGCTGTCCTCTGTCGCATTGCGGACTACTTCGATGTCTCCGTCGATTACCTGCTGGGCCGCTCCAACCAGCGCCGCAGGCCCCCACGCAAGCCGGGGCCTGTGACCTACAACGTGCGGATTAGCTGCCTCCAGTACGGCGATACCATCGTCAAGGCCAACACCCCGGAGGAGGCAAAGGAAAAGGCTGAACTGCTGGTTCAGAGCGATGCCGTCAAGTGGTTCGACAGCGAGATTACCGATATGACCACAGAGGAGGTCGAGGAGCGCACATTCACGGTCACGGAGTTCTGCCCCCATTGCGAGACCGAAATCGAAATGCGCTGGGATACCGATAAGCAGGGGTTCAAAGCCTTTTGCCCTTCCTGCGGCCAGCGGCTTATGCTCTGCGACGAGTGCCACCAGCTTGGCGGAGGCTGCGATTACAGCAGCGATACCGATTCCTGCAAGTTCAACCCGTCGCACAGCATCAACGAGATAGCAAAGACGGAGGAAACAACAAATGGCTGACTATAAGGATAAGATC
>CAMWSZ010000236.1 GCA_947177005.1 uncultured Clostridia bacterium
ATTTCATTCTGTTCCGACAGAAGCACACCGTCCGCCAACAAACTTATTGTTCCTGTAGCACTTTCACCCAGAGAAGTCAAAGCAGCTGCGGTTAGCTTCGCATAGTAGTATGGAGTACCTGTACTCTGGGTTGCATTCAATGTGATAGAATTTGCTGTACCCGTCAAACGGAACGTCACGGCTTCTGGGGAGCCGGTAATGCGGGCCACAAGGTCCGTTTCTTCTAAAATACGCCGACCGCCTACAGGACTGACGATATAACCGGTAACATCTTCAGAATTTTCCACAGTTATATCCCAGCTCCCTCTGGTCAGAACATCCTGCTGATTAGACGCAAAGATAGAACGGGGATCATTAAAGAAATTGATGAAGTAATCCATCATTTCATGACCATGTTTCACACCATTATTGACCGACTTGACATAGGGTGTATAGAAGCCACCGCTGCTTTCGCCAAAGTTTGCCCACACCAGGAAATAGGAGGCACTGCTTTCGGATACAATATCCAAAATATCCTGATACCAGTCTTTGTACTCATTTCCGCTACGCCGCAGTGCTTTATCAGGAGTATCGCCCAGATCTGGCTCCGCCGCGCCGGTCTCCGTTACAGCGGCCAGCTTACCATGTCCCACCGCGAAATCACAAACCAGTTCCAATTCCTTGATAAATTGGCCAATCCAAAGATCGTCTCTGCCGCGGGGACTGGTATGGTACATATCAAAACCAACCATATCCACATAGGCGTCGCCGGGATACCGTTCCTCATATTCCGCCAAGCTCTCTGCCTCGCTGCCGGGACCATAGACGTATATCAGATTATGTACGTCTTTCTCGTCCCGCAGATATTCCACCGTATAACGGAAGATGTTTTTGTAGGTTTCCGCATCGCAGAAAGCCTTTCCCCACCAGAACCAGCTGCCGGTATTCTCATGGAAAGGCCGGAACAGAATCGCGCCGTCTACCTGATGGGCAAAATCAGCAATCAAATCCAGGAAAGCATTATATTCGGTATTGTACGCGCCTCCGGGAAGAATCTCGTTGGCAACATCTCCCGTCAGATCATTCGGAGTGTACACACTGAAGTCATAGGCCGCATAAGACGGATCACCGTTCTGTGCTTCCAATCTTCTGATATTGGAGAAATTCGGAGTATGGCTGGAAAGAGTGACAATAGCGCCCTGTTCAATATTCCAGTTTGCCAGAACAGCAGCCGCCCTGACTCGGTTTTCGGGAGTATCCTCCAACGCCTGGTCCGGGAACATCTTATTGTGCTGCTCATTTACATTGTACTCGTTGCCCACCAAACTGAGCGTATCAAAGCCAACGATACCAGCATAAGAACCGGTAACATCATAGATATCGGACCACGAATCTCCGGAACCGGCTTTCTGCCAAGTACTGTCCTGATGACCGAAAATTGCGCTCTTGGATTCCCCAACAGCCAGAAGATAAGCGTAGAGTTTCCGGGCGCTGGCATCGGCATTGCTGTCCACCATTTTGATTGTGGACGGGATGCCGGTTTCTATCTCTTTGCCGTCTTGCGTATATGTGACCAGCATTCCTCCAGAAGTAAATATTTCTCTGTCATCGGCTGGGTCTACTGTAGCGTCAACATAGATGTCATCAACATCTGCCGCGGAAAAGGTAATATTGTCCAGATAAACCGGCCCCTGATAGGACGTCTTGCTGCCAACGATGCCGAGGGTCCAATCCGTTATGGAATCAGAAGCAATAGGGTAGAAGTCGATCTTAAAAACCGATTTTTTCAGGCCGATGCCGAAATCAAAAGCGTTTTCAATATTTACTGCCGCGTCAACACCGGAAATATTCGCGCTGTCGGAAGAGAATTTGATTTTCAGCGTACCGTCCAACGCAGCGGGATCGAAAATGACATCCATTGTCAGTGTATTCGCGCCCCGCAGGGGAAGTCCAGTCTCGTTGTCATACTTAATTTTTGCTTCGGACCAGTCCTCGCCTGCGTTGCCGGAATAATCCACATTCAGCCGGAGCATACCATCTTCCCAATCGATTCCACACTGTCCAGGCTGATAATTGTATCCGTCGATGGCAGACCAGCCGTTGATATCCTTGTCAAAGGTCAGTGTAACAGGAAGTTCTTCTCCCGGTTGAACTGGGGGTTGTTCAGACTCGGTTGACTTCAGGACGGAAATGTTATCCAGCCAGATAGAACCGCTGTATGTGGTATTGCATCCAATCACACAGACCGCCCAGTCCTTTACGGCACTGGCAGAAATCTTATTGAACGTGATCTCTGTGGAAACCAGCGACTGTCCGCTGCCAATCTCCTTCGCAGCAGAGGTATCTAACGTGAGATCTTTGTCAACACCCGCATCGCCAGAATAGATTTTGATTTTCAGCTCACCGTCAGTCAGCCGGTCCGTCTCATAAATTACGTCAAGGCGCATACAGTCAGCGCCGGAAAAATCCTGTCCCGGATCGCTCCAGCTGCACACGGCGACCTGTGCCCAGCTGTTGTCACCATCATGGGAATAATCGACATCCAACCGAAGCATACCGTTCTCAGCAGTTACCGTGCAGGGATTGCCGTGATAGCTGCTGTCCCAGCCGTCACCGTAGTACCAACCCTCAAGATCACTTTCAAAGTTCCACTGGCTGATTGTCTCGCGGTTATTTTCATCATCTCCTGCCAATGCGGTCAGGCTCAGACCGGAAAAGCAGCTGAGCGTCATCGCCGTACACAGCAGCCCCGCGGTCAGCTGTCTTGCTGCATTTTTGATTTTGCTCATTTTGGTCTTCCTTTCCACTGCACAGTTCCCTGTGCAGCTGATGAATGATTTCATGAATTACTCTTCAATTTTTGCTCTATCTGGAAATTTTCATTGATGCCAGGATAAATGAAGTAAATATTTCTCTGTCATCGGCTGGGTCTACTGTAGCGTCAACATAGATGTCATCAACATCTGCCGCGGAAAAGGTAATATTGTCCAGATAAACCGGCCCCTGATAGGACGTCTTGCTGCCAACGATGCCGAGGGTCCAATCCGTTATGGAATCAGAAGCAATAGGGTAGAAGTCGATCTTAAAAACCGATTTTTTCAGGCCGATGCCGAAATCAAAAGCGTTTTCAATATTTACTGCCGCGTCAACACCGGAAATATTCGCGCTGTCGGAAGAGAATTTGATTTTCAGCGTACCGTCCAACGCAGCGGGATCGAAAATGACATCCATTGTCAGTGTATTCGCGCCCCGCAGGGGAAGTCCAGTCTCGTTGTCATACTTAATTTTTGCTTCGGACCAGTCCTCGCCTGCGTTGCCGGAATAATCCACATTCAGCCGGAGCATACCATCTTCCCAATCGATTCCACACTGTCCAGGCTGATAATTGTATCCGTCGATGGCAGACCAGCCGTTGATATCCTTGTCAAAGGTCAGTGTAACAGGAAGTTCTTCTCCCGGTTGAACTGGGGGTTGTTCAGACTCGGTTGACTTCAGGACGGAAATGTTATCCAGCCAGATAGAACCGCTGTATGTGGTATTGCATCCAATCACACAGACCGCCCAGTCCTTTACGGCACTGGCAGAAATCTTATTGAACGTGATCTCTGTGGAAACCAGCGACTGTCCGCTGCCAATCTCCTTCGCAGCAGAGGTATCTAACGTGAGATCTTTGTCAACACCCGCATCGCCAGAATAGATTTTGATTTTCAGCTCACCGTCAGTCAGCCGGTCCGTCTCATAAATTACGTCAAGGCGCATACAGTCAGCGCCGGAAAAATCCTGTCCCGGATCGCTCCAGCTGCACACGGCGACCTGTGCCCAGCTGTTGTCACCATCATGGGAATAATCGACATCCAACCGAAGCATACCGTTCTCAGCAGTTACCGTGCAGGGATTGCCGTGATAGCTGCTGTCCCAGCCGTCACCGTAGTACCAACCCTCAAGATCACTTTCAAAGTTCCACTGGCTGATTGTCTCGCGGTTATTTTCATCATCTCCTGCCAATGCGGTCAGGCTCAGACCGGAAAAGCAGCTGAGCGTCATCGCCGTACACAGCAGCCCCGCGGTCAGCTGTCTTGCTGCATTTTTGATTTTGCTCATTTTGGTCTTCCTTTCCACTGCACAGTTCCCTGTGCAGCTGATGAATGATTTCATGAATTACTCTTCAATTTTTGCTCTATCTGGAAATTTTCATTGATGCCAGGATAAATCAGGAATAACGCCGGAAGTACGGGAAGCCAGAGATTAAGAAACGGGAGCAGGGACACGGCAAACATGAAAAAACGCAAAAACAGGCCAATGTAACAGGCCAAAATGGACAGCGCGGCGATACTTCTGGGAAACTGCCCAAGAAACAGCAGTCCGGAATTCTTCAGCAGCTGGAGAAGCGTCAAATCCATAAGGGCAAGCTGGGGCCAAAGATAGAGGGATACAGCCAGTACCAGCAGAACTCCCGCAGTCAGACCTGCGCCTACAGCCGTACTCAGTCCCAAGATTCCGGCGTGGAAGAGCAGGAAAAACTGTGTTCCCAACAGCAGTCCGCCAACGGCTCCCGGCAGAAGGGTGCTTTTTGCGTTGCGTTTCCACGCTTTCTTGTAGGTGTGCCACCAGAACCCCGGTTCATCCCGCAGGGACCGCAGGACCGTGTCCGCCAAGCCGCACAGCCCCGGTCCGGCGATTGCGCCGCCGGTCAATCCCGCTGCCGGCGCGAAGAGCAGTACATGGGAAGTGATTGCAAATGCTGTGCCAATGATAAAGGGGACACATCCCAGCAATGCCAGGAATCCCGCCCGGAAAAACCGGCTGAAATCCCGGTCCAACAGTTCCCACAGCCGTGCAAACCCCTTTTTGCGGGGCAGGTCCTCTTCGGGAGCTTCTTTGTTCAGGTTTGGATAAAATCCCATGCCGCATACTCCTTTCTCTTAAAACAGCGCAGTCCATAGGGCCTCTGCGCCGGTGAAAGCCTGCTGGTCTTCATCGTTCAGGATCATGCGGCGCGCAAACCACAGCCCGCCGGTGTCTCCGGCCATAAATGTGATATCTTTCACCGCTTCGCACTGGCTCCAGGGAAGCGCCATTTTTTCCCATTCCCGCGCCCCTTCCGGCGGAGTGGAGCCGTCAAGATAGGATAAGGCTTCGTGGGCGGCCTGAAAGCTGGCGGGGTCGTCCAGGAGAAATATCCCGCTCTGTCTCGTATAGAAGTCCGCATTCAATTTGTCCACATTCGCGGTCATATCCATCACCGCTGCGTCATCCAGGTCCATGGAGAGATAGTCAATACGGATCACATTCAGGGCTACGGAGACTTCCCCGTCCCCATTGACATCCGGGCAAACGCTTTCCAGTGCGTCCTGCAAGGCTGCAATTTCGTCACTGGTGGGAGTAAACCGCACGACCATAGCGACCGAACAGTCAGGCGTGTCTTTGCTTCCCCGCTCCCAAACGGAAAAAACGATAACAGCGATTGCCAGCACAGCAATCAGGATATACCGCTTATGGT
>CAMWSZ010000237.1 GCA_947177005.1 uncultured Clostridia bacterium
GCCGTGGAATCCCAACCGTCTGGAGCAGCGGTTCGGACGGATTCACCGTATCGGACAAACAGAGGTATGCCATCTGTGGAATCTCGTGTCTCCGGAAACCCGTGAAGGAATGGTATACAGCCGCCTGCTGGAAAAACTGGAGCAGGAACGCGAGACGCTGCACGGCAAAGTCTTTGATGTTCTCGGTAAAGTAACGTTTAACAACAAATCTTTGCGGGAACTGCTGATCGAGGCTGTACGCTATAATAATCGGGAGGATGTAAAGCAGCGGCTTTTTGCTGTAGTGGACCGTTCGCTGGACAGGGCCGCGCTGGAAAAACTTCTGGACGAGAACGCGCTGGCAGAGAATGCTATAGACGCACATCAGGTCATGACGATCCGTGAAGATATGGAGCGTATGGAGGCCCACCGGCTCCAGCCGCATTTTATCGAATCCTTCTTTCTTGAGGCGTTCCAAAGCGCAGGCGGGAGAATCCGTCCGCGGGAAAAAGGCCGCTATGAGATTACCCACGTACCCTTCGCCGTCCGGAACCGCGATATGCAGATCGGGTCCGGTACGCCTGTGCTGCCACGGTATGAGCGTATCTGTTTTGACAAAGTGTACTGCAGCGTACAGGGAAAGCCGCAAGCAGATTTAATTGCGCCCGGACATCCGCTTTTAGAGGCTGTCATTGACCTGATCCGGGAACGTAATACGGATACCCTGAAACGCGGCGCAGTGTTTATTGACGATAACGATTTCGGCACAGAGGCAAGGCTTCTGTTTTATATCGAGGACTCCGTACAGGATGGCGTGGTCCTCCCCAACGGTAATAAACGGGTCATCTCCAAGAATATCCGATTTGTGGAGCTGAAAGAGGACGGCTCCGCATCCAACGCCGGATATGCGCCCTATTTGGACTATCGGGCCGCCGAAGAGAAGGAACAGTCCGCAGTCCGAACTTTTCTGGACAGTCAGGATTGGCTCAAAGAAAATGTGGAGGATCTGGCTGTTGACTATGCCATTTCGGAGATCATTCCCGCCCATGTTTCGGAAGTGCGCGAGCGTACAAACAGGCGTGTTGACAAGACAATCAAAGCTGTCAAGTTGCGTTTGACTGCTGAAATACAGTATTGGGATTTTCGGGCAAGTGATCTGAAAATAAAAGAAGCAGCTGGCAAAAGCAACGCCAAACTCAATTCCGATATGGCTTCCCGCCGAGCGGACGATTTGCAGGCAAGGATGCAGAAACGTCTGGCGGATCTGGAACTAGAAAAGCACGTTTCCGCTATGCCGCCGGTGATTGCAGGCGGTGCGCTCGTGATTCCCCGCGGACTATTGGACAAGCTGATGGGCAGGCCGGCGTCTTTTACTGCGGATGCCGCGGCACGGCGCAGCATCGAACTTGCCGCCATGAAAGCGGTCACAGAGATTGAGGCAGGACTAGGATTTTTACCACGCGATGTAAGTGCAGAAAATGCCGGATATGATATTGAATCCAGAATCCCGGAAAAACTGCGCGGTCCGGACGGTGATTCTTTGCGCTTCATAGAGGTTAAGGGACGGTGCAAAGGTGCGGACACTGTGACCGTGACCAAAAATGAGATACTAACCGCCCTCAATCAGCCGGAAAAGTTTATTCTGGCTATTGTCGAGGTGGACAATGACAGAAATCATGTGGTATACTTAAAACACTTAGCTTTTGCACAACCGGCTTTTGCTACAGTGAGCGAGACCTTTAATACTATAAAACTAATCAACAATTCGGAAATTGTGTTAGAAAGGTAATCAAATGGCGAAAAAACTGATTGAAGTTGCTTTGCCCCTGGAGGCTATCAATAGAGAAGCTGCCTATGAAAAAATGCCAGGAATTGGGCCACATCCAAGAGGATTGCATTTATGGTGGGCTAGACGCCCATTTACTGCTGCACGTGCTGTAATTTGGGCATCATTGGTGGATGACCCATCTAGCCATCCAGAGCAGTTTCCTACCGAGGAGGAACAGAATGCTGAGCGAGAACGACTTTTTAAGATTCTTAGCAATCTTGTGACCTGGAAAAACTCCAATAATCCAGACGTGTTGGATATGGCAAAAGCAGAAATTATGAAATCTACGGACAACAATCCCCCCGCCCTGCTGGACCCTTTTGCAGGTGGCGGAGCTATTCCTCTGGAAGCTCAGCGGCTAGGACTGGAAGCCCATGCCCACGACCTAAACCCAGTAGCCGTAATGATTAATAAAGCCATGATCGAGATTCCTCCCAAGTTTGCCGGAATGCCACCAGTACATCCGAGAAAAAATGACTTAGACGGCGGTTGGTCTGGTGCGGCGGGATTAGCGGAGGATGTGCGCTACTACGGCGAGTGGATGAAACAAGAAGCATTTAAGCTAATCGGGCATTTGTACCCAAAAGTAAGAGACGAAAAAGGAGAAGAACATAATGTAATTGCATGGATATGGACTCGGACAGTAAAATGTCCAAACCCAGTTTGCGGTTGTGAAATGCCACTTGCTAGAAATTTTACTCTTGCCAAGAAAAAGAATAGAGGCGCATATATTCACCCTATTATTGAAGGTAAGAAAATTCACTATAATGTGCAATATGGAACAAGTAAATCTAAAACAGGAAAGACGTCTCAAGGTGTAAAATTTAAGTGCATTCTATGTGGAAATGCTACTACAGCGGATTATATTAAAGAGCAGGCGTTACAAGGCAATATGGGTACAGAAATGATGGCTATTGTTGCTGAGGATGCACATAAAAAGCTTTACTTGTCTCCAGTCGATGAACATATTCAAATAGCACAAATTTCCGCTCCTGATTGGGTACCACATGGTAATATTATACGTCGCATTTCCGGCGGAACGTGTGTTCCCTACGGGATGGATGAATGGTATAAGCTCTTTACAAACCGTCAGTTAAATGCGCATACTACATTTAGCAATTTGGTAACTAAAGCTCAAAAACAAGTGCTATTAGATGGCGGCTCAAAGGAATATGCAAAGGCGGTAGGAGTTTATTTAGCATTTGCAGTAGATAGACTTGCGGATTTTTCAACATCGGTGTCACGTTGGGCTGTGACAAATGAGAAAGCCATGAACTGTTTCAATAAACAGGCAATTCCAATGACATGGGATTATCCGGAAGTAAATGTTATGGGTAATTCTGTTGGAAGCTTTTCTCAAATAATTGAATATATATCCACCTGCCTTTGTACACTCCCTACGAATGTTCAAAGCGGTATTGCTTTGCAATATGCTGCACAAACTGATTCAGGTTTACGCAATATTATGATTTCTACAGATCCGCCTTATTATGATAATATTAAGTATGCTGATTTAGCTGACTTCTTTTATGTGTGGTTACGGCATAGTTTAAAAGAATCCTACCCGGACCAATTTCAAATGATGCTAGTTCCAAAGAATGAGGAGCTAATTGTTGCACCTTACCGCTTTAGTGGTAGCGTAGAAAGAGCGCGAGACTTTTTTGAAAACGGTATGTTAGAAACTTGTAAACGTCTCTACACATATGCTCGCGAGGATATTCCTGTTACTATTTATTATGCCTATAAGCAGAGTGAAACCAGCAAGGATCAAACAGCGTCTACTGGTTGGGAAACTATGTTATCTGCTATCATCCAAGCTGGTTTTTCCATTACAGGAACATGGCCGCTTAGAACTGAACAAGCATATCGTACTGTTAGTATGAACACCAACGCTCTCGCCTCATCTATCGTTCTTGTGTGCCGCAAGCGTTCCATAGATGCCCCCATGTGTACCCGCCGCGACTTCATCAATGCTCTCAAGCGGGAACTGAAACCCGCCTTGGATAAACTCCAGACCAGCAGCATCGCGCCGGTAGATTTGGCACAGTCGGCCATCGGTCCCGGAATGGGGGTATACTCCCGCTATTCCAAAGTTCTGGAGGCGGACGGTACGCCTATGAACGTCCGCTCTGCGCTGCAAATCATCAATCAGGAGTTAGACCTGTATTTCAATGAGCAGGACGGCGAACTGGACAAGGAAAGCCGGTTCTGTGTGGAGCTGTACACACAGTGCGCGTTTAATAACATCAAATACGGCAGTGCCGACACATTAGCCAGGGCAAAAAATACCAGTGTGGACAGGCTCCGTGCCGGCGGTATTGTATATGCGGAAAAAGGAACGGTCCGTCTTTTGACCCGCGAGGAAATCCCAACGCCGGTGGACACGAAAAAGGGAATCTGGCTGCTGACTCAGCAGCTTACCTATGCCATGGAACAGAAAGGCGTAGAAGGTACGGCAAAGATTGTTGCAGAGCTCTCCGCCTCCGAACCGAAACAGGCAAAGGCTTTGGCCTACCGTCTGTTTACCATTGCTGACCGGCGGAATTGGACAACGGAAGCGTTTGCCTATAATTCGCTGGTAACTGCGTGGTCGGAGGTACAGAGCCGGGCGGCAGATTTGGCGGCGGTGTGGGAGCATACGGAACAGGTAACGTGGTTTGAATCCTAAAAATAGAGAGGAGAAATTATCAATGACGGATAATTCGATCAAGATACAGCAAGCGTTTCGCATTCTGCATCCGTTTTTGGCAGGCTATGTGACGCAGGAGCTCAGCCGTGAATATCGTGATAACTGGTGGCAGGAGGTTTTGAAAACGCTGAACGATCAGGCGCGGGATTTGCCGGATGACGGAAGCTTTGCGTTTCTGGCGGACTCTTTGGATATCGCAAACTGTTTAAGACTGTTCGACCGTAAGTGGAACGAGATTTTCCGAAAAAAATTGTCCACGGATTACCGGAACTGGGCAAGAGAGCTGATGAGTACCCGCAACAAAGCGGCGCATATTGGCGGACAGGATTTCAACGATAATGATACCTGGCGGGCGTTGGATACGATGTCCCGTCTGTGTGAGGCGTTTGACGACGAGGCCGCTGAGGAAATCCGTCAGCTTCTGCGGGAATCACGCTACGGCTCGGCTGATGGTTCTGCTGCGGTAATAGAGGCCGCTGCTGTCCCTGCGCAGGGGAAAAAGAAAGAAGGCATCTTGAATACAACTCCGTTGAGTGGGCTTCCCTGCTGGCGGGAGATCATGCAGCCGCATCCGGACGTAGCGGAAGGACGCTATAAAAAAGCTGAGTTTGCCGCAGATCTCGCCCAGGTTGCACGGGGGGAAGGCGCCTTTGAATACCGTGATCCTGTGGAATTTTTTGCGCGTACCTATGTAACTGAGGGAATGACGGGACTGTTAGAGCAGGCGATCCGGCGGGTATGCGGCAAGGACGGAGAACCGGTTATTCAGTTAAAGACCGCATTCGGCGGCGGAAAAACCCATAGTATGCTGGCGCTTTACCATATGCTGCGCGGGAAAGTTTCGATTGAGAAGATTCCCAATATCAAACCTGTATTGAAGCGGGCCGGTATCGCCGCATTGCCAAAAGCAAATGTTGCGGTGCTGGTTGGCACAGCATTAGATGCCACAAATTCAAAACGGCCCCAGAAT
>CAMWSZ010000238.1 GCA_947177005.1 uncultured Clostridia bacterium
GGAGACCGGCATCACCGCGGACGAACTGCATCCGGTCTACGTGGAGGCGCGGACGGGGATCGACGGATACCCGTCAATCTATCACAGCTTTTTTACCGTCTTTGACGATAAGAAGCAGACCATTTGCCTTCAGGAAGAAGAGACAACGGCCTATCAGCTGCTGCCGTATGCGGAATTTAAGGAGTTCATTTGGCGGGATGAGTTTGTGGAGCCGCTCCGCCGGCGCTTCCTGGATCATCTGCCGGCCTATGACCGGTTGGCGGCACAGCTGACCGGTCAGAAGTAAGAGGGAAAAGCATGGCAACTACGCAAAAGAAATCTGCAACCACAGCGAAACGGCGTCAGGGAAACGGCGGGAGCCGCGCCGCGCCGCGCGGTTCCGCTTCCGGAACCAGAACCAAAAGGACAACGGTAAGAACAACGAAAACCGTGCAAAAGCAGCAGCCGGTCCGCCGGGAAGTGACGGGGATTGTGTTCCTGCTGGCCGCGCTGTGCGTACTGGTCAGCTACTTCACCAGCGACGGCTGGCTGATTGCACGGATTCCAAATGTGCTCAAGGGGATGTTCGGTCCGGGATTCTATTTGGTTGTACCCGTCCTCCTGTGCGCGGCCTGGGTGCAGATCAACCACAACTGCCGTCCCGTGGCGCTGCGGACCGCCTGCATTTTGCTCGTACCGTATCTGTTCGGCGGCGTGTGGCATATCCTGTTCTGCAAAGCCGATTTGAAAGAGGCGTCCAAGCTGTTTGCGACGCTTCTGGAAACCGGCCTCGCAACAAAATCCGGCGGTTTGCTCTCCGGCGCCACCGCCCACGGATTTATCAATGTGCTGGGAAAACCTGCCTCCGCACTTGTCTTTATCGTACTGATTCTTGTGCTGCTGATGGTGACGTTCGAGGTTACGCCGTCAATGCTGTATCAGGTGTGGCAGGAGCGGGAACCGTATGACGATGAGGACTATGAGGACGATCCGGACGATTATGTTGTCCCAAAGGAGAGGCCGAGGCCAAAGCCCGCAGCTGCGAAACCGACCCCAAAACCGGCTCCGAAACCCAGGCATGTCCGAACTACCCCGCAGCGTCAGAAAGCGTCCGCAAAGGCCCGGCCATCTATCGACATCCCTCTTGATTATGATGATGAGGATGAACAAGAGCCGGACCACAGTTGGACTTCCGGCAGTAGTGGCGACGGATTTTACAAGCCTCCGGAAAAGGAACGGATGACCCCTGCCGGTTGGATCGAACAGAACGGGGAGGACGAACCTGCGCCGGAACAGGCTGAACCGGTTTCCGGCGGGATTCCGGAGGCGGAAGAATCAGAAGAGGAAGTTATCGAGCCCACCGCAATACCGAATCCTGAACCGCAGCCGCTTCAGCCAGAACCGGCAGAGCCGCAGGAAAAAAATGATTCAGAGGAAATTGAGATGAAATATGAAGATTTCGCAGCTGAAATCGAGATTCAGGAAACCGCTGGGGATACATATGAATTCCCGCCAATCAATCTGCTGAATCAGAACCAGCAAAACAACTACATCGAGGCGGGCGCGGAGCTGCGTCTCAACGCCCAGCGGCTTGCGGATACCCTGCACAGCTTCGGGGTCTATGCGGAGCCGGGCGACGTGGTCCGCGGTCCCGCTATTACACGGTATGAGTTTACCTTGGGACAGGGCGTGAAACTGAACAAGGTGACCAACCTCTCCGACGATATCGCGTTGGCCTTGGGAGCCAGCGGCGTGCGTACCGCACCCATCCTCGACAAAATTTCGGTCGTTGGAATCGAGGTGCCCAATAAAACCGTTTCACCGGTATTAATCCGGGACGTGGTGGAATCCGGCGCTTTTAAGGGACACCGGTCCGCAGTGGCCTTTGCGGTGGGGCGGGATATCGGGAACAAGGATATTGTGGGCGATATCTCAAGCCTCCCCCATGTTTTGATTGCCGGTACGACCGGTTCCGGCAAGTCGGTGTGTACCAACTCGCTGATTATCAGCCTGCTGTACAAGTCCAGTCCGGAGGATGTCAGGTTTATCATGGTGGACCCGAAAATGGTGGAACTGGCCCCGTATAACGGGATACCACATCTGCTGATTCCCGTTGTGACAGACCCCAAAAAAGCCGCCGGTGCGCTGCAATGGGCCGTTTATGAGATGATGAAGCGGTATAAAACCTTCTCCGAGATCGGCGTGAAAAAGCTGGAGGAATATAACGCGGCGGCCGCCGCCGGACGTACCGGGCCGAATGGTGAAGAACTGCCTCACATGGCGTCTGTGGTGGTTGTGATCGATGAGCTGGCGGATTTGATGCTGGTGGCTGCTAAGGAAGTGGAGGAATCTATTTGCCGCGTGGCACAGATGGGCCGTGCGGCGGGAATGCATCTGGTCATTGCGACCCAGCGTCCGTCCTCAGATGTGATTACCGGCCTGATGAAAGCAAATATCCCTAGCCGTATCGCGTTTGCAGTGGCGTCGTCGCTGGAATCCCGCATCATCCTGGATGCCGCCGGGGCAGAAAAACTGGTGGGGCGCGGTGATATGCTGTATGCCCCGCTGGGAAGCGGAAAGCCGGTGCGTGTGCAGGGATGCTTTATCACGCCGGAGGAAATCGACCGTGTGGTGAAGCACGTGAAATCAACCGGCGAGGCCCAGTATTCTGATGAGGTCATGCAGAAGATCGAGGAATCCATTCAGGAAAAGGATGGGAAGAAGGGCGGTAATACTGCCGCCGCCGTCCCGGAGGAGGAGAGCGGCAGCGATGAACTGCTGCCCGCCGCTGTGGAGGTGATTCTGGAGACCGGACAGGCATCCGTGTCAATGCTGCAAAGGCGTCTGAAGCTGGGGTACTCCCGCGCCGCACGGCTGGTTGACCAAATGGAGGAACGGGGTTATGTGGGACCGTTTGAGGGGTCCAAACCCAGACAACTGCTGATTACCCGCGCCAAATGGCAGGAGATTCAAATGGGCGGGTCCAGCGCGCCGGACCCGGTTGATGAGGATACCGGCGGCGAATTTTGAGCGGCAGCCGTCCTTTTGGGCGGCTGCTCACCTGTTTTTGTAATGAAACTGTAACTGTTATTTTTCTCCGGCTTGTGCTATAATAGTTCCACTATGATTTGGGAAGGGTGAAAAAATGCGCATCTGATCTGATTTTCGTGTTACAGGATTTTTCCGGAGGCGTACAGAGGCTGTACGCTTGCTTCCTGTTGCCGAAAGTCAGAGGGTGCCTGGGTGTACGGCATCTTTTTCGGTGCGCCCTTTCCTCCTGCTGCTTTCGGTATTTTTCCGGAAGCAGTTTTTTGCGCCCGTTTCGGGCGGAAGGGGGGTACTTTGTATGCTTCAAATCAAACATCTCACACTGACACATCGGAAAGACCTTCGCATTTTGATAGATGATTTTTCCTTTGTGCTGAATCCCGGCGATAAAGCTGTTCTCATCGGCGAGGAGGGGAACGGAAAGTCCACACTGCTGAAATGGATTTTTGATCCGGCCCTGACCAACAGTTACTGCGAGTGGTCCGGAGAACGGGCCGGAGATGCAGGTCCTGCCGGGTATCTGGCTCAGGAGCTGGATGAGGAGGAAAAAACAGGCAGTATTTATGATTTCTGCGCCGCGTCGCCGGGCTTCTTCGACCTGAGCCCAAAAGAATTGGCCGGGATCGCACGGCAGCTTCGGTTTCCGGCGGAGGAGTTTTATTCGGACCGGGCGGTGGGGACGCTGTCCGGCGGAGAACAAATCAAATTGCAGCTCGGCCGCCTGCTGTTCCAACAGCCGTCGCTGCTGTTGCTTGACGAACCCTCCAGCGACCTTGACCTTGATACCCTGTTGTGGCTGGAATCGTTCATCAATCACTATCAAGGAATCCTGCTTTATATCTCACATGACGAGACGCTGATCGAAAATACTGCTAATCTGATTCTCCATATCGAACACCCCAGAGAGGGAAAACCGCCCCGGTGTACCGCACACAGATTATGTTATCAGGATTACATCCGGCAGAGAGAGGACAGCATCAACAGCCAGACCCGTGAGGCCCGCAAAGAACGGGAAGAGTATGATAAAAAAATGGAGAAATTCCGGCGCGTGCAGCAGAGTGTTGAACATGCACAGAACGCCGTTTCCCGCCAGAATCCGGGGAAAGCACGGCTGCTGAAAAAGAAAATGCACGCGGTTCTGTCAATGGGACGGCGGTTTGACCGGGAAGCCGAAAATATGACGCGGCTGCCGGAAGTGGAACAGGCCGTTTTTCTCCGGTTCCCGCCTGACGCCGTATTGCCTGCCGGGAAAATCGTTCTGGACATGCGCTGCGATGAATTGTTTGCAGGCGAAAAATTCCTGGCAAAAAATATCCGCCTGCGGGTTATGGGCGGGGAGAAAGTCGGAATCCTGGGACAAAACGGCGTAGGAAAAACAACCTTTCTGCGGCTTGCCGCGGAGGAACTGCTGAAACGGCAGGACGTCAGGGCCGCGTATATGTCTCAGAATTATGCGGAGACGCTGCCGTTGGAACAGACGCCTCTGGAGTATCTCGCTCAGGACGGCAGCGTCGAGGCCGGGACGCGGGCCAGAACGTTTTTGGGCAGTATGCGGTACGCAAGACAGGAGATGCTGCACCCGGTCCGGGAACTGTCGGGCGGACAGAGGGCAAAGCTTCTGCTGACAAAAATGATGTTGGACGGCGTGAATGTGCTGATTCTGGATGAACCGACCCGGAATTTTTCCCCGATGTCCGGCCCGCAGGTACGGCAGGCACTGTCGGATTTCAGGGGCACAATCATCAGCGTGTCCCACGACAGAAAATATCTGTCGGAGGTCTGTGACAG
This sequence comes from uncultured Clostridia bacterium, assembly GCA_947177005.1. Taxonomy (GTDB): domain Bacteria; phylum Bacillota; class Clostridia; order Oscillospirales; family Oscillospiraceae; genus Pelethomonas. The sequence continues at coordinate 4,816 of CAMWSZ010000238.1, forward strand.
ATTATACCGCTTTACAGAAAATGGATTGCAGGAGATCCGGCCCGATGATCTGCTGTCACAGCACCGGCCTTAACTATCCGAAAAATTTCTCTTGACTTTGACGCTGCGTTATTATAACGCAGCCGGTCTGCTGCACGCATTTTACCGGCAGTAGAGTACAGAGAGGGGCCGCGCAGGCGGTCCCTCCTCTTTCGCTGCTGCCCCTTTTTCTTCCCAAAAAGTATTGCGCTCCCTGACAAAATTCGCCTTGACAGATTTTCTCCCTTGTGCTAAAGTATGGGTGTAATTGAAAATACCTATGAATGAGGGAGTAGTAAGCGCATTATTTGTGCGTGGCAAGTCAACATCCTGGCCGGGAATTCTGCCCGGTCTGGCTTGTCTTAAATTATGAGACTCATGTGTGACCTTAGCGGCTGTACATCTGTCTCCCTCCACTCTCGGACCTGTGACAGCCGCCGGAAGCTGCCGTGGGTCTTTTCTTTTGCAAAAAATAAGTGATTTTTAGAAAGGATGTCTCAAAATGGAACTTGTACTCATGATTGCTGTGTTTATCGCCGGTATCATCCTCATCGTCAAGGGCGGTGACTTTTTTGTCAGCGCCGCGTCCTGGATCGCTGAGGTCAGCGGAATTCCAAAGCTGATCGTCGG
>CAMWSZ010000239.1 GCA_947177005.1 uncultured Clostridia bacterium
GCGCCGATGGCACCCGCCGGTACACCGAATACCAGCCCTACCAGCAAGCCTTTGAGTAAGAAGTTTTCCATAAAGCTACCTCACAAAAAAGGGATAGAAGTGGCTATAATCCTCCCGGTGGTAATAGCGTAATTCGCCGTTTGTTTGATCATAGACCACGCTCCACTCGGTGGAGGCAAAGGGAGAGTTGAAATTGTGCTTGCTCACGCTGTTCAGTGCGTCTCGGACGGCGTCTAAATCCCAAGCTCCTTGTTCCTCTATCAGCCCGCTAAGCATTTGATAGCGGGTCATGGATTCCTGAGTCCCGACACCATATTTCTCACCAGGAGTGAGATAGAAGTTCGTAGCGATAGGACTTTCCACGATGCTCAAAGTGTTGTCAACATACTCAACCACCACATTCCTGCCCTGCGCATCAGCAATGGCGAAGTGAACCATCATCCCGGCTGAGGCGTGGAGATCGTAATCTTCCAGCAGCTCCACCGCCTCCTCCACGGTGGCGGCTTTGTCCAGCAGCAGCCGTACCGCCGTGGTAGTAGTTAGGTCGTTTTTTTCGCTCTGCTGGTCAAAGCCGGGGCGATCCTCGATCATCAAGACTGCTACACAAAGGCCCTTTTCGTTCATCCCATCCATAGGGGCGTAGGGAGCGGCTACCGACAGCAAGCGGACAAAGGCTTCTTCCGACAGTGGCAGTCCAACGTTCAGGAAGTCCATGTTTACTGTGGAGACTGAAGCATAGCCGTTCCTGGGAGCCGTTTCGAGCACCAGAGCGGTACAATTTCCCCAGTCAAAGTTGCGGCCAAAGAGCTGGTCACCTTGGGCACTTTCCACTGAGAGTGTGCTGCATCCGTAGGGGCGTGATTGTGGGTTTAGCTTGAACAGGCCGTGAAATGCGTTTTGAACCACAAAGTCAGCTGCCTCCATGTCGGAGGAGGCCCCGCCTTGGGATAAAAAGTCATCCAGGCCGTAGTCCCCACGATAACTCATTTGATAGAGGCCATCCTCCAGCTTTTTTACACTGAACACTGAGCGCAGCGGTTTCCAGAACAGAATGACCGCACAAAGAAGCAAAAATGAAAGGATTAAGATGATTAACACAATCTTTTTTCGCTTTTTCACACTTGATGCCTCCTGTCTGCTGAAGTGTGGGCTTCTTTGTTGTTTTCATTATAAACGCACTGTTTATAAATAGCAAATACTTATTTTGAATAGATAGGTATGCTTAACAGACATAGAAAAATTGAGTATAATGAAGCACAAAGGAGACGAGAGAAATGGACCTTTGAGGGCAGCGGAGAAATTTTTACAGCAGTGGAAAACAGCGTTTGGTGGTATAAAAAAGCCGCAGTATGGAGAGGGGATTCCATACTGCGGTTCTTGCTTGCTATACTCACAAGCGATGAAATTTGCTAGGACGGCTAATGCGCCGCCGCCCCAATAAGGGGAGAAACCAGAATAAAGGCGAGACTGTCAGCAATCCAACCCCAGCAGCCACAGGGGATTGACCTTCAAAGCATCCGCAAGCAAGGGAATTTCGTAGTCTGGAACTACGCGCAACCCTGTCTCAATCCGGCTAATCGCCTTTTGTGTCAGGGAATGCCCGTTCAATTGAATCCTTGCGGCCAGGGCCTCCTGTGAAAGGTTCTGGTTTTCACGGGCAATCCGTACCCGGTCTCCGCAAATGTTATATTTTCCATCCAGTGTCAGCAACCTCATACTCCACCAATCCTATCCCATAGATAACTGTGATAGGATTGACAATATCATGCTGGTTATGATATAGTTATCCCAAAGATGACTGAAATATATATTTCTAAATATGCACCGTACCTAACGCTTTTTATTCAGGCTAAAGCATAATGACACGGAAGGTTGGAAAACACATGGAATATCAGGCCAGTTATAACCTTTTTGTCAGCAAAATGCTGTACTGTACAAGTGTTGGCTGTAATAAAAGCTGTTCAGGAAAATGTAATTACTGTCTGTCAAATTCGCAAAAAAGGAGAACGGGCATAGGAGCAGAACATCTACAACCCACGCCTATTCTTTATCTGGCAGATACTCGATAATGTCATTTATTGTACAACTGAGTATTTTACAGAGCGCATCCAGTGTATTTGTAGAAACAGAATCGCCCGCTTTCAGCCGCCGAATGGTGGAACTGCTGATGTTTCCTTTGACTTGAAGTGTGTATGTCGTTGCTCTGCGTTCCTGCATCGTCTCCCACAACGGCGCATAAGAAATCACGAAATTTCCCACCTTTACCTCTTTACATATTACTATTATTGCCTATAATGGTGGGAGAGCGTTATAGGCAATATTGTCTATACTGTAAAAAGGAGGGAATTGCTATACAGAAAAAAACTTGTTGCTTTACTGGTCACAGGAACATACTATCAGCAGACCGGGAAGTGATTGCCTGTCGGCTGGAAAAAACGATAGTTGAGTTGATTCATGCGGGAATTGACCGGTTTGTGGCCGGAGGTGCGCGTGGTTTTGATACCCTTGCAGCCCAAGCCGTGCTTCAACTGCGCAAGAGGTATCCTGACATCAAACTGATTCTGGCCCTGCCCTGTCTGACGCAGACAAGGGGATGGAGTACAAAGAATATTGCGGTATATGAGACAATCAAGTCTCAGGCAGATGAGATTGTCTATATCTCACAAGACTACACCAGGGGTTGTATGTACAAGCGGAACAGGTATCTGGTAGACAGCAGCGGCATCTGTGTCTGCTTCTGGAACAGGGAAAAAGGCGGGACCGCATATACAGTTCACTATGCAGAGAAGAAAGGTCTCAAGATCATCAACATTGCACAGCCGCCGGTATACGATGCCGAAGAACCTGAAGCCAATGGATAAAATGGAGGAAAAATGTTGGATAGCTTTGAATTTGAAACTTTTATTGACGCTCACAGCAATGTATTCATGGATTATGTAAGCTCTATTGTTGCAAAACTAGCCAGGAGCGACAGTGCGTACCAGGACATTCGGGGTGAGATCAGCAAGATCTACGACCAGTATCCAAAAGTCGCGCAGTTGCTTGACGTGGAAAAGACCGCCGATCTGTCAAAGCAGGACTGTGAGGCATTGATAAAAATATTGCTTTTGCGAAATCAGCTTACGGATCTGGAAATGCAGGCGGTATACCTTCGCGGTTGCTATGATGGTGTAGGATATCTCCAAAAAGCGGGAATCTTATAAACAGATACAGTTAGGATACACTGGCACAAATAAAACCCGCAAAGTCGGAAAGTATCAAACTTTTTGACTTTGCGGGTGCATTTTAGGTTGTTAGTTTGATGCTGCTTCTTTTCCAGGCTGTGTTGTACAACACCCGGCTACACTGGAGAATTACTACATTGCACAGGTCAATCGTAATATGTGCGGTGATAAATAAGTAATCATTATTTTCTGCTCCCAAAATATTGAGCAATTTCCTTCATCCGTGCCTCTTGTTTAACGTGGAAAGGACAGCGAGATTCACAATGGCCGCACTGAACACACGCGTCCGCTTTGACCGTCAACTTATCGTAGTGTCCTTTTGCCATCTCGTCTCCAGCCAGAGCTAAATCATAATATTTGTTAATCAATCCCACATTCAGCTCTTTGGGACAAGGCTGACAGTGATTGCAATAAACACAGATACCATCCGCATTCTGCGGGGTGAACTCGCTGATAACGGAATAATCCCGCTCCTCTGTCGAAGCATTCAGATAGGCCAGAACCGTTTCCAAATCGGCTGTATTCCGAACGCCGGGCAAGACAGTCAAAACCGCAGGACGATCCAGCGCATACTGGATACACTGCGTTTCTGTCAGCGCCCGCTGAAAGGGTGAGGTTTTCGCGTTTAGGAGCTGACCGCCGCCAAAAGGCTTCATGACCGCAATACCCACACCGTAGCTTTCACACTCCCGGTACAGCAGTCCCCGATCAGCGGCAGTGCCGATGCCATACGTGCCAGTGGAATAATCATAGGCGGGATTGATACTGAACATAATCATATCAATCAGGCCTGTATCCAGGAAACGCCGGATGATCTCAGGATTATGGGAGGACAGTCCCAAGTGATGAACTGCTCCGTCTGTTTTTAGCCCCTTCATGTAATCCCATATACCGCCGGACATGATCTTATGGAAGTCATCCATTTCGTCAATACAATGAACATAGCCCATATCGGTATAGTTTGTGCCTAACAGTTTCAACTGTTCCGAAAAAGTCCGTTTGATCTTCTCCAAATTCCTGGTCCAGCCATATTTACCGCCATCATATACTGCGCCAAAGTGCATCTGCAGATAGATATTCTCTCGCTGTCCGGCAAATGCTCTGGCATAGCAGGGATAGGGCTTGCCTTCCGAAGCAGCCATATCGAAATAGTTGATGCCTGCCTCCAGCGCACTACGAACGGTCTGCTCAATTTCCCTCTCGCTGCCTGCATGGATGGACCCCATACCCAGACCGATCACACTGATTTGTTCCTCTCCGCGGGGGAGTTTGCGATATTGCATATGTACTTGCCTCCTCTGTTGGTGATACATCAAATAATAGCATAAATTGTTCAATAGGACAAATGCTTATATTGTATTGCTCAATATGCTTGACAGGTATAACAAATCTATTCCAGTGCTTTTGCGACCTTTTTAAGCCAATATGTGACCGGAATTTGTTGTGGACAGTTTTGCTCGCACTGACGGTAATCAATGCAATCCGACGCTTTTCCATTCGTTTCCGCAACAGAAGCATAGACCGGCTTTATTTTCCAGTCATCTTCCGGGAAACGGCTGTAGGCATTGTAGATGCGGAAATAGTCGGGAATTGCGATTCTTTGTGGACAATTCTTTACACAGTAGCGGCAGCCGGTACACGGAACAGCGATACTCTCCTCCACAATTTCGCTGACTTTCTCCAGAAGCCCGTATTCTTCGGCAGACAGCGGCATCCTATCCCGCATATTGTCCCGCATCTGTTCTATCGCGCTCATTCCGCTAAGGACAATGCTGACCTGTTCCAACGATTGGGCAAACCGAATGGCCCAGGATGCTGCACTCTCGTCAGGGGCTGCCTGCCTGAGAAGCCGGATGGCTTCTTCTGGCAGATCAGCCAGCGTTCCGCCTTTGACCGGTTCCATAACTATAATCTCTTTTTTGTAGTGCCGGGCAATGTCATAGCATTTGTGGGCTTCCATCGCCGGACTATCCCAGTCCAGGTAGTTGATTTGCAATTGAACAATGTCTACATCCGAGTGGGCCTGCAAAATTTTGTCTAATGTTTGTGCATCCCCGTGGTAGGAAAAACCGGTTTTTCCAATTAGTCCCTTTTCTTTCATACGATTTAAAAAAGTGAATGCATCAAATTTTTCCGCAATGGCATAGTTGGTTTGATTCAGCCAGTGCAGCAGATACACGTCAAAAAAGTCAACACCGCACCGCTGGCATTGTTCCGCAAAG
>CAMWSZ010000240.1 GCA_947177005.1 uncultured Clostridia bacterium
CCGCTGTCACCTTTACCAATCAGGCTGCGGCGGAAATGCGGCAGCGTCTGGAGGCACGCCTGGGCGGCAAACGCGCCGCCGCTCGAATGCGTATCGGAACGTTCCACGCGATTTGTCTGGACCTGCTGGGCGATGTCAAGCTGCTGGGACAGGCGGAGGCTATGGAGATTGCGGCGGAGACGCTGCGCGATTGCGGCAGAAAAATGCGTCCGCGACAACTGCTGCAAGCCGTATCCAAAGCCAAAAACGGCGGGCCGGTTGAGGAGCCGGAGCTGTACGAGGCATACTGTGACCGCCTGCAAAAATTGGGTGTACTGGATTTTGACGACCTGCTGATACAGGCGGCAGAGCTGGACACGGCGGGCCGGAAGGGATTTTCCCATTTGCTGGTGGACGAATTTCAGGACATTAACGATATCCAATATTCTCTGGTACAGAATTGGAGCCGCGGCGGAAAATCGCTGTTTGTCATCGGGGACCCGGATCAATCCATTTACGGCTTCCGGGGCGCTTCCGGACAATGCTTCCGGCGTCTGGCGGAGGACCGGAACGGCATCCGGGAGATCCGTCTGACTGTCAACTACCGGTCTGCGCCGGAGGTTATCGGCGCGGCTCTGCCTGTGATCGGCAGGAATCCCGGAGGCCCCCGCCGGCTGGAGCCGAAATGCCCCGCCGGAATGCCGGTACGGCTGGTGCAGGCCCCGGACGATTTCAGCGAAGCGGTGTTTATCGCCAAAGAGATCGGACGCATGACCGGCGGAATTGATATGCTGGAGGCCCGGACCTCGGACCGTGAAACGCGGGCGTTTTCCGAAATCGCCGTCCTATGCCGCACACACCGGCAGCTTGGGCTTATCGAAAAGTGCTTGCAGCATGATGACATCCCCTGTGTCGTCAGCGGACGTGAGGATTTTCTGGATACGGATGAGGTACGGGGCTTTCTGGCGTTTTTCCGTACCCTTGCCGAGCCGCGGGATACTGCCGCCCTGTCCGCGGCGCTGCGCCTGCTGTGGAACTGCCCCGCCGGTTTGATCCAAAAGGTACAGGCTCTCTGCGGAAAAATGGCGGTTTTTCAGCCGGATGTGCTGAAGGAGACCGTTAAGGGATATACGCCGCTGGAGGCTTGGCTGGAACGGTCCGCGGAGTGGCTGCCGCTGGCCGGAAAGGAAAAGCCCTGGAAATTGGCTGAGCGCTGGTCCGGGGAGTACGGCGGCGGGGAACCGCTGGAGCGCCTGCGGAATATGGCGGTCTTTCACAAAAATTTCCGGGAGCTTTGGGATACGCTCACGCTGGGCGAGGACGCCGATGTGCGCCGTGCGGCCGGAAAGCGGTGGGAATCCGGCGCGGTGCGTCTGATGACGCTGCACGCCTCGAAAGGACTGGAATTCCCGGCGGTATTTGTGGCCGGAGTGAACGCCGGGACGCTTCCCCTGGAATCACAGGGAAAGGCGTCGGACATGGAGGAGGAACGGCGGCTGCTGTTTGTCGGCATGACCCGGGCACGGGAGGAATTGATTTTATCAACGGCGCAGCCCTCCGTATTTTTGAGGGATTTGCCAAAAAGCGTATTGCATGAAAGGGCCCGGCAGCGCGGTGTGATCGTGCAGCAATTCAGTTTGTTTTGATCCGTATTGCCAAGCAAACGCGCACAAAACGGTCAGGGACCGGAAATTCGATCATTTCCCGGTCCCTGACCGTTTAGCTGTCCTGCAAAAAATCCTTGATTTTTTCCGCTGTGCAGTACCCTTTCTGATAGAACTTGAGCAGCGCGGGTTTATCACGGGTGAGCGTCTCCAGACCGCAGATGTCATCCGGCGCAATAATCAGCGCTTTCCCCTCCGCCTCGTACCGCCGCGCCAGTTCCACCGATTCATTATACCGTTCCACCCTCGTCCGCAGTTTTTTAGCGGCAAAGGGATATTTTCTTTGGATGCGCCGGGCAAAAAATTCATCCTTGCCCGGCCCTCTCGGACGGTCCGCGGGCCGTGTCAACACTACCACCACCTTGTCACAGCCCCACGCAAACGCCTTCTCCACCGGTACGGGATCTGCCAGCGCACCGTCGTAATAGGGAATCCAGTCCACCACGTAGGGCTTGCAGAAAAACGGCAGGGCTGAGGACGCCTTGAATATATGATACCGGTTCTGGGCCAGGTTCGACTTGTCGAAATATTTCGGGCTGCCGGTCAGCGCGTTGGTCGCCGCCACCAGCAGCTCCGCCGGATTTTCCATCAGCGCCGGATAGTCCAGCGGGGACCGTCCCCCGGTATTGCTGAGGGTGCTGTATACATAGTCCAGATCCACATAGGAATGCTTTTTCAGCATGTTTTGCAGGCTCATATACTCCTTTTCAAAGGCGTATTCCGTATAAAACATATAATTCCGTCCCCGCTGTCCGGCCAGGAAGGACGCGGCGTTCGCGCTCCCCGCCGACACCCCGACGACCAGATCAAATGTAATGGCATTGTCCATACAGTAGTCAAAGACGCCGGCGGCAAAGATGCCCCGCAGTCCGCCGCCGACATCCACAATTCCTGTTTTCATACCCTGTACCTCCGCTGGGCGTTAAAATTTCTGTTCTTATTTTACCACATTCTGACCGGAAAGTCTATGGCATTTTAGGAGACGGTCCTCCGATTTTTCCTTGCAATTTCGGGCAATTACGGTATAATATAGCTGACTGTGGAAGAGGGGGCGGACGTATGGAAACAAAAAAATGGGAGGCGCTGCTGACCGCCGTGGAGCAGGGGAGCTTTACCCGGGCGGCGCAGCAGCTGGGCGCGACGCAGTCGGGATTGACCCATATGATGAACAGTCTGGAAAAAGAGGTGGGTTTTCCCCTCCTGCTCCGCGACCGCTACGGCGTGCGCCTCACCGCCGCCGGAGAACGGCTGCTGCCTGCCGTCAGGGAATTCCTTCAGGCCGGACGCCGTCTGGACAGCGCCATTGCCATCCAGAACGGCCGGAAACGGGAAAATATCCGCGTCGCCGCCTACTCCAGCATCTGTATGCACTGGCTGCCTACGATCATCCAGCAGTTCCGGTGGAATTTTCCGGGCGTCTCTGTGGATATCCGTATGGGCAGCGTGGACGAAATCTATCAGTGGCTGGAGGAGGACAAGGTGGATCTCAGCTTCGCCAGCCGTCAGGACCGGGGACAGTACAGCTGGGTCCCCCTGTGGGACGACCCCCTGCTGGCAATCCTGCCGGTGGAGTATCCCGTGGGGGACGCGCAGCAGTTCCCGGTGTCTGCATTCGGCGGCAAGGAGTTTTTGATGCCCTCTCTCGGCTTTGATCTGGACATTCTCAGCGTGTTTGAGGAACACCATGTATATCCGGATATCCGGAACAATACCTCCGTGGAGGACGCGGCCATTCTTTCCATGGTGGAGCACGGGCTGGGCGTGAGTATTCTGTCAGAGCTGGTGCTGGAGGGACGGCGGGTGAATGTGCGCGCACTGCCCCTGGACCCGCCCGCCTGCCGTCATATGGGGATCGCCGTGCAGTCCCTGGAGGAGGCCACGCCGGTCGTACAGCAGTTTATCGCCTACTCCCAGAAAATTGTCAGAGAACTGCATCAAACGAACTCGCCCCGCCTTCCCTGAAGACCGTTTTCGATAATTCCCGAAATTTTGGTAAAATTACTCTTGCAAAGCATAGCGCATCGCCTTATAATAAACAGGGACACCAAAGATAAATGCAGAATGGAAATAAAAAACAGGAGGAAATTATCTAAGTGGGCAAAAAATTTGTGTACCTCTTTTCAGAGGGCAACGGCTCTATGCGTGAGCTGCTGGGCGGCAAGGGCGCGAACCTGGCCGAAATGACCAATCTGGGGATGCCCGTCCCACAGGGCTTCACCATTACCACCGAGGCCTGCACCCAGTACTATGAGGATGGCCGCACCATTAACGCCGCAATTCAGGACGAAATCATGACCTATATGAAAAAGCTGGAGGACATGAGCGGCAAAAAGTTCGGCGACCTCAATAATCCTTTGCTCGTGTCGGTCCGGTCCGGCGCACGTGCATCCATGCCCGGCATGATGGACACGATCCTTAATCTGGGCCTCAACGATCAGGTCGTGGAAGCTTTCGCCAAAAAAACAAGAAACCCCCGCTTCGCTTACGATTCCTACCGCCGGTTCATCCAAATGTATTCCGACGTCGTTATGGAGGTCGGCAAGAAATACTTTGAAGAGCTTATCGACGATATGAAGGCCAAGCGCGGCGTCACCTTGGACACCGATCTGACCGCCAAGGATCTGAAGGAACTGGCGGAGCTGTTCAAGGCAGAGTACCGCGACAAGATCGGCGAGGAGTTCCCGCAGGACGCCAGAGAACAGCTTATGGGCGCTGTCCGTGCCGTGTTCCGCTCCTGGGATAACCCCCGCGCTATCTACTACCGCCGCATGAACGATATCCCCTCCTCCTGGGGCACGGCTGTCAACGTCCAGATGATGGTCTTCGGCAACATGGGCGATACCTCCGGCACCGGCGTCGCCTTCACCCGCAACCCCGCTACCGGTGAGAAAAAGCTGTTCGGCGAGTTCCTCATGAACGCACAGGGCGAGGACGTGGTGGCCGGTGTGCGTACCCCCCAGACCATTGACCAGCTGGCCGAGGTCATGCCGGAAGCCTATAAGCAGTTCGTGGAGATCAGCCAGAAGCTGGAGTACCACTACCGCGATATGCAGGATATGGAGTTCACCATTGAGAATAAAAAACTCTATATGCTGCAAACCCGCAACGGCAAACGTACCGCTGCCGCCGCTCTGAAAATCGCCTGTGATCTGGTGGACGAGGGCATGATTACCGAGGAGGAGGCCGTCTCCATGATCGACCCCAAGAGCCTCGACGCCCTGCTGCACCCCACCTTCCCGAAAGAGGAGCTGGAGCGCGTACCGCCTATTGGTCAGGGCCTGGCCGCATCCCCGGGTGCGGCTGCCGGTCAGGTGGTGTTCACCGCTGACGACGTCGTCGAGTGGCGCGACAAGGGCCATAAAGTGATTCTGGTCCGCCTGGAAACCAGCCCCGAGGATATCGAGGGAATGCACTTCGCACGCGGTATCCTGACCGTCCGCGGCGGTATGACCAGCCATGCGGCTGTGGTGGCCCGCGGTATGGGCACCTGCTGCGTCTCCGGCTGCGGCGAGATCGTCATTGACGAGGCCGCCAAGACCTTTACTTTGGGCGGCAGGACCTTTAAAGAGGGCGACTGGATCAGTCTGGATGGCTCCACCGGCAATATCTACGGCGAACGCCTGCACACCGCCGAGGCAAAAATCGGCGGCGAGTTCGAGCGCATCATGAACTGGGCCGACAAGTTCCGTGATTTGCAGGTCCGCACCAACGCCGACACCCCCAAGGACGCCCGTCAGGCCAAGAACTTCG
>CAMWSZ010000241.1 GCA_947177005.1 uncultured Clostridia bacterium
GCCGTCACGCTGGGCGGCGCGGGTTCGATTTTCTGGCTGTGGGTCTCCGCCCTGCTGGGTATGGCCACCAAATACTCCGAGGTGCTGCTCTCGGTAAAATTCCGTGAGCAGAACAAAAAGGGCGACCTTGTCGGCGGCCCTATGTACTACATCAAAAACGGACTGGGTAATAACTGGAAATGGCTGGGCACCATCTTCTGTATCTTTGGCGGTCTGGCCTCCTTCGGCATCGGCAACGCGGTGCAGATCGGCAATATCACCGACTCCGTCAACACCGCCATTCAGGCCTTTGTCCCCGCCGCCGCGGAGTATCGTTTTACGATTAACGTCGTGCTGGCCGTCATCCTCATGATTATCGTGGGCATCGTCCTCATCGGCGGCATCAAGCGCATCGGCGCCGTCACCGAACGGCTGGTCCCCGTGATGTCCGTCATCTACATCGTGGCCTGTCTGGTGGTGGTTTTCGCCAATATCGGCAAGCTGCCCCATGTCATCGGCATGATCTTCCAGGGCGCGTTTACCCCCGCGGCCGTCACCGGCGGCGCCGCCGGTATCGGCATGAAGCTGTGCATCACTTGGGGCGTCAAGCGCGGCGTGTTCTCCAACGAGGCCGGTCTCGGCTCCGCGCCCATGGCCCACGCTGCCTCCTCTGAGCGCAACCCCGTCCGTCAGGGCCTGTACGGCATCTGTGAGGTCTTCATGGACACCATTGTCATCTGCACCCTGTCCGGTCTGACCATCCTGCTGGCTCTGGACGAGGCCACTCTGAACTACGGTACGCAGGGTTCCACCGCCCTGAATGCGCAGGCGCTGGGCACCGTACTGGGACCGCAGGTTGGTGCGCTGATTATCGCCATCGGCCTGAGCCTGTTCGCCCTCTCGACCGTCCTCAGCTGGGGCCTCTACGGCTGCCGCTGCTGGGAGTTCATTCTGGGGGAGAAGTCCATTAAGCCCTATCAGATCATTTTTACACTGGTTATTATTGTCAGCGCCACTATGGACCTGAGCCTGGCTTGGGACATCGCCGACACCCTCAACGGTCTTATGGCGATTCCGAACCTGATCGGCCTGCTGCTGCTGAGCCCGGTGGTCTTCAGGCTGACAACTGAGTTTTTTGCCACCGGCAAGAGCACAAAAGGCGTAAAATTGAAAAAATAATCCGCTGTTCTCATCTCCCCTTTCAAGGCGGGGGATGCAGGACCGGCCTGTATTCCCTGCCTCTATGGGGAGAACATCATAAAAAAGACGTCCGGCACTGTTCATACGGTGCCGGACGTCTTTTCATTTTCCATGTTATTTCCCGCTGGGCTACTGCACCACCACATTTTCCTTCCCCAATACCGCAGTCATCTCTTCCACCAGAGATTTGCCCAATAAACAGCTGCTGGCCATACGTTTTCCGGTATCCGCAAACACCAGCCGGACCGGCGTCGTGCCGGGGAACATGCTGATGACACGGTTGATATGGTTCCAGACCGGATGCTCCCTGCTCTCCAGACGCAGCCACAGCATTTTTCCCTCCACCACCGGAACATTGACCTCCGGCTGCGGCGCTTTCACGGTCCCGCCGCCCCGCAGCTGATAGATCTCGTCGCAGATGATTTGGGGGGCCTTTTCGTCCCGCACGCTGATCTTTCCGCGCACCAGCACCGCGTTTCCGGCGGTGAGCTGGCGTCCGAAACGCTCCAGCGTCCGGCTGAAGCAGATCAGCTCAATGGACGCCGTGTCATCTTCAACGGTGGCATAGGCCATCATGGTCTTGTTCTTGGTCATACGGGTGCGGCTGGCGGTCACGATCCCGGCAATAGAGATCCGCTGTTCGTCCTGATAGACCGCCGGGCCGCCGTCCTGCGCGAAATCGTCGTGAATCGCGCCGATGTGTACCGCTCCCGCTCTGACCGCCGCTTCCCGGTAGGCGTTCATGGGGTGGCCGGACAGATACAGCCCCGTGACCTCCCGCTCCTGACGCATCCGCTCCTCCATTGGGTACTCTGGAATGTTCGGGTATGCAATCGTTATGCTGCTTTTCCGAGAGGCCGTCTGCGACATGCCGAAAAAGTCTATTTGTCCGTCGATATTCTGCCTCCGGCTCTCCCCTATGGAGTCCAGCAGCTTGTCGCTCACGGCCACCATGCGGCTGCGGAAGACGCCGAAGCTGTCGAAGGCCCCGGCGCGGATCAGGTTCTCCACGGCGCGTTTGTTGACATCCACGCGGTACATCCGCTCACAGAAATCCTGCAAGCCTTTGAAGAAACCGTTTTCCCCGCGCTCCCGGATGACATTCTGAATAAATCCCCGTCCGATGCTCTTAATGGCCACCAGCCCAAACCGTATGTTCCCGTCCTCTACGGTAAAGCCGTCCTGGGAATGGTTGATGTCAGGGGGCAGCAGTGTGATGCCCATATCCCGGCATTCGTTGATATATCCCGAAATTTTCCCTGTATCGTCCAGTACCGACGTCAGCAGCGCGGCCATATACTCCAGCGGGTGGTGATACTTAAACCACGCCGTCTGGTAGGCTACGGCCGCGTAACAGACCGCGTGGGCCTTGTTGAAGGCATAGTTCGCAAAATCATAGATTTCGTCGTAAATTGCCTGCGCAGTCTCCGCCGGGATGCCGCCTGCAATGCAACCGGAAATCCCGCGTTCAGGGTCGCCGTTGAGGAACGCATCCCGCTCCTTCTCAATATCCTTGACCTTTTTTTTGCTCATCGCCCGGCGCACCATGTCGGCCTGTCCCAGAGAATACCCCGCCAGACGGCGGAAAATCTCAATCACCTGTTCCTGATACACAATACATCCGTATGTGACGGAAAGAATCGGCTTCAGCGACGGATGCTTGTACGAAATCAGTGAGGGATCGTGCTTGCAGGCGATAAAGCGGGGGATTGAGTCCATTGGTCCGGGACGGTACAGCGCGACAATAGCGGTCAGGTCCTCAATCGACTGCGGCTTCAGCCCTATGCAGACGCCGGTCATCCCCGCTGATTCCATTTGGAACACGCCGCTGGTCTTCCCCTGCGTGAGCATGTCGAATACCGCCTGATCGTCCTCCGGGATATTGTCCAGGTCAAAATCCGGCTCCTGTTTCCGAACCATTGCCACGGCGTCCTCTAAAATCGTCAGGTTCCGCAGGCTCAAAAAGTCCATTTTCAACAGTCCCAGCTCCTCCAGCGTGACCATGGAATACTGGCAGACGACAGTCTCATCATTTTTGGCCAGAGGAACGTAGGTATAGACGGGATTTTTTGTAATCACAACCCCCGCCGCATGGGTGGACGCATGGCGGGGCATTCCCTCCAGAGCGCGGGCCGTGTCAATCAATTTACGGATATTGGGGTCCTGAACGTACATATCCTTCAGGGCCTTGCTGATTTCCAGGGCCTCATCCAAGGTAATATGCTGGTTGTTGGGACCGGTGGGAATCTGTTTCGCCACAACATCCACATCTGAATAGGGCATGTTCATCACCCGCCCCACGTCGCGGATCACGCCGCGGGCCGCCATTGTTCCGAAGGTGACGATATTTGCCACATGGTCCCCGCCGTATTTCCGGCGCACATACTCCAGCACTTCATCCCGGCGGGTATCCCCGAAATCCATGTCGATATCCGGCATGGAAACACGCTCCGGATTCAGAAAGCGCTCAAAATACAGGCCGTATTTCATAGGGTCGATGTCCGTGATGTGCAGGCAGTAGGACACCATGCTGCCCGCCGCGCTTCCGCGTCCCGGACCCACCGGGATATTCTGGCTGCGGGCATAGCTGACGAAATCAGCGACAATCAGGAAATAATCGGTAAAGCCCATTCGCTCGATCATATCCAGCTCGTACTCCAGCTGTTTATGGTACTCCGGATACCGCCCCTTATATTTTTTCTCAAACCCCTCCTCGCATAGACGCCGGATATACGTCTGGGCCGTCTCGCCCTCCGGAACGGCAAAGCTGGGCAGGTGGTACTTGCCGAAGGTGAATTCCAGATTGCAGGCGTCCGCGATCTTCTGCGTATTGGCGGCGGCGTCCGGATAGCGGCTGAACAATTCCTCCATTTCCTCCGTGGAGCGGACATAGAAGTTCCGCGGCTCGTAGCGCATACGGTTCTCGTCCTCTACCAGCTTTCCCGTCTGGATGCACAGCAGAACGTCATGGCTCCCGGCGTCCTCCGGGGTCAGATAGTGGCAGTCGTTGGTGCAGACGAGGGGGATGCCTGTCTCCTCGTGGAGCCGCAGGAGGGCGTTGTTGACAACCGCCTGCTTCTGGATTCCGTGGTCCTGCACTTCCAGATAAAAGCCGTCCGGACCGAAAATATCCCGCATTTCCAATGCGTAGGCTTTGGCGGCGGCGTAGCTTCCGGCCAGGATTTGCTTGGGGATCTCCCCCGCCAGACAGGCCGACAGCGCAATCAATCCGCCGCTGTGGCCGCGCAGCAGGTCCATGTCGATCCGGGGCCTGATGTAAAACCCCTCCACATAGGCTTTGCTGACCATATAGCTCAGGTTCCTGTACCCCTCCTCGTTCCGGCACAGCAGGACCAGATGACGGCTTTCGGCGTCCAGCTCATGGATTCTGTCCCTGCGGGAGCGGTCCGGCGGGGTCATGTAGACCTCGCAGCCGATAATGGGTTTGATTCCCTCTTTTTTACAGGTGCGGTAGAAATCCACGGCGCCGTACATGACGCCGTGGTCGGTAATCGCAACCGCATTCTGTCCCAGCTCTTTCACGCGCTTTGCCAGACCGTCAATCCGGCAGAAGCCGTCCAGCAGGCTGTATTCTGTATGGACGTGCAGGTGGACAAAGGACATATCTGCCTCTCTTTCCGCTTACTCTTCTTCCAGCATCTGCTCCAGAATCTCCACCGCGGATACGATATAAACCGCGCAGGATTTTTTCAGGCCCAGACGCTGCGCCGCCGGACTTTTTTCAGGCTCCGCCGCAATATCACGGATTTCGGAGCAGCGGACGCCCGGAAAACGCTCTTTGAACAGCGCCTGAAACTTCATCACTTTTTTCGACACATAGGATTTGGCTTTCATATCGTGGGGTTCACTGTGGGGCCATTTCGCGCCCAGCACCACCGCGCCGCCGCTGAGGACGCCGCAGATCTCGCCGGTACGGAAGCCGCCGCCAAACGCGCCGGTCATCGCCGCAATCTGTTTTTCCGGCAGGCCGATGACGTCGGAAAACGCACAGGCTACCGCCTGCGCACAGCTGTAGCCCGCGTTGTGATAGTCATTCGCAATTTTTGCTCGGTCCATGATCTGTTTCTCCTTCTTTCGATTTATCCCCGGCTCAGCTCTGTCAGCTTGCGGAGACGGTGGTTGAGACAGCTTTTCGTTATGGGCGGGTCAAATTCCTCC
>CAMWSZ010000242.1 GCA_947177005.1 uncultured Clostridia bacterium
AAACTGAGCCACTACACGGCCAATATCGCCTTTGCAGGATTCACTGCCCCCAAGCTGCTGTGGATGAAGGCCAATGAACCGGACCTGTTCAAGCGCATTGAGAAGGTAATGCTGCCCAAGGATTACCTGGTGTACCGCCTCACCGGAGTACATGCCACCGACTATTCTGATGCTTCCGGGATGCTCCTGTTGGATGTGGAGCATAAATGCTGGTCCAAGGAGATGTGTGAGATCTGCGGCGTGTCGGAGAAGCAACTTGCCAAGCTCTATGAGAGCTGGGAACCGGTAGGGACCTTGCTGCCGGATGTGGCAAAAGTCCTGGGCCTGCCTGAAGACGTGACGGTCTGCGCCGGAGCCGGAGACAACGCCGCTGCCGCCGTAGGTACGGGAACCGTAGGTGCAGGTGGATGCAACATCAGTTTGGGAACCTCAGGGACAATCTTTATTTCCTCTGACAAATTTGGGGTAGATCCCAACAATGCCCTCCACGCTTTTGCTCACGCCGATGGCGGCTATCATCTTATGGGCTGTATGCTCTCCGCTGCCAGCTGCAACAAGTGGTGGCAGGACGAGATCATCGGCACTGCTGATTATCAGGCCGAGCAGGCCAGCATCACCCCCGACAAACTAGGCCGCAATCATGTCTATTTCCTGCCCTATCTCATGGGTGAGCGCAGTCCCATCAACGACACCAACGCCCGTGGCTGCTTCATCGGCATGACCATGGATACCACCCGTGCCGACATGCTGCAGGCGGTAATGGAGGGGGTGGCTTTCGCTATCCGGGACAGCTTTGAGGTGGCGCGCAGTTTGGGTGTTTCCATTCCCCGGTCCAACATCTGCGGCGGCGGCAGCAAATCCCCACTGTGGAAAACGATTATGGCCAATGTCTTGGGCATCCCCCTGGATATCGTAGCCACTGAGCAGGGACCGGGCTATGGCGGAGCGGTCCTGGCTATGGTAGCTACCGGCCTGTTCCCTTCCGTCCAGGCGGCTTGTGATAAACTGGTCTCCGTGGCGGAGACCGTGGAACTGGATGCGCAGCTTACTGCCCTCTACGAGGAGCGTTATCAGCAGTTCAGGGAGATTTATCCCACCTGCAAGACACTTTTTCCCAAAATTCAGTAAAGGAGTGCGGACATGAAAATTGAATCGGTTTATGATGCGTCTTTCAAGCCCTACGGACAGATTCTGAACGGCTACGACACGCAGCCGCTGACGGCTTCTATGGAAACCATCCCCCTGCCTGCGGAGGGCGTCGCTTATGAGCCGTCCATTGCTTCCCTGGAAGCCAATACCATCTTTGGACAGCTGCAGAATAACGCCTACGGCGGGATGCCGGTACAGATCGGTATGTGCTGGGGCCATAATACCAAGCTCAACTGTCTGGAGTACCACCGGGACAGCGAGGTGAACATCGGCACGGGCGATTTCATTCTCCTGCTGGCAAAGCAGGACGAAATCGTGGACGGAAAGCTGGACACCGCCAAGGTCAGGGCGTTTCGGGTCCCTGCTGGAGTGGCCGTAGAGGTCTACGCCACCACACTGCACTATGCGCCCTGTCATGTGAATGCGGACCAGGGGGTTCGGGTGGCGGTGGTGCTGCCCAAGGGGACCAACGAGGCCAAACCCTCCATCACGCCGGTAAACGAGGAGGACAAGCTGCTTTGGGCAAAGAATAAATGGCTGCTGGCCCATGCGGATAGTGTTGAGGCCAACCAGGGGGCCGCTGTACTGCTGGATGGCGAAAATATTGATATTGCAGCTGAGACATTAAAAGCAGGACATGATAGAATGTAATATCAATGGAATACGTCTGAAAATGCACACAGAAGGTTCCTTGTTTTCGCCGAATTACATTGATAAAGGCACAATAACCATGATGTCAAAAGTAGATTTCCAAGCTGGTCAGAAGATCTTGGATTTAGGCTGCGGGTATGGTGTGATTGGGATATATGCAGCACATTTTGCGGGAGCTGAGAATGTTACAATGGTTGATATAAATCCCATCGCAGTTGAAGTTGCAAAAAGGAATGCGATATATAATAATTTGGAAGGTATCAATATAATTCAAAGTGATGGACTGTGTGACATTATTGACCACGATTTTGATTTAATTTTATCTAATCCGCCTTACCACGCAGACTTCCATGTACCCAAAAATTTTATTGAGCGTGGTTTTCACCATTTGAAGTTTGGCGGCAGCCTGATTATGGTCACCAAAAGGTATAAATGGTACAGGAATAAATTGAAATCTGTATTTGGTGGGGTTAGAGTAATAGAAGAAAATGGATATTATGTCTTTATCTCACAGAAAAGAGCATCTTGTAAGCCTGGATTCAAAAACAAGCATACTCTCTCCAAAAAATTGCAGCGCAAATATAACCTTACATAAACGAACCAAGCCTTCTATCAATCCTATGAACGAAGAAGATAAATGACTGCTGGCTGACGAGGAGTCCGATAAAGCCGGGCAAGGGACCCGCGTTGGTCTCACAGGTGAGAACATCGATATGCAAAAAGATATTTTATAGGAGGAATTTTATCATGCTTACCAACATCCCCGAGGTCAAGATTGGCATCATTGCCGTATCCCGCGACTGCTTTATTATTGATCTGTCCGAACGCCGCCGGAGCGCCATTGTCGAAGCCTGCAAAGGCAACGGTCTGGATGTCTACGAGTGCAGGACCACTGTGGAGAACGAGAAGGATACGCTCAAGGCCGTAGACGAGGTGAAGGCCGTCGGCTGCAACGCGCTGGTTGTCTTCCTGGGCAACTTCGGCCCCGAGACGCCGGAGACGCTGATTGCTAAGAACTTTGCTGGCCCCTGTATGTACGTCGCGGCTGCCGAAGGTGACGGTGACCTGATCAATGGGCGGGGTGACGCTTACTGCGGTATGCTCAACTGCTCCTACAACCTGGGTATGCGCCACCTCAAGGCATATATTCCCGAGTACCCCGTGGGCACTGCCGAGGAAATCGCCAAGATGATCGGCGAGTTCAAGCCCATTGCCTGTGCGCTGATCGGTCTCAGCCAGCTGAAAATCATTACCTTCGGCCCCCGGCCCCAGGATTTCTTCGCCTGCAACGCCCCCATCAAGGGCCTGTATGAAATCGGCGTGGAGATCGAAGAGAACTCCGAGCTGGATCTGTTGGTAGCGTACAAGGCCCACGCCAATGATCCTCGCATCCCGGAAATTTGCGCGGATATGGCAAAGGAAATGGGTGAGGGCTGCTACTACCCCGAGATGAACGAGCGCATGGCACAGCTGGAACTGACCCTGTTAGATTGGGCCGAGGCACATAAGGGTGCAAGACAGTACGTGGCTTTCGCAGACAAGTGCTGGCCTGCTTTCCCGGAAGCTTTCGGGTTTGAACCCTGCTATGTCAATTCCCGCTTGGTAAGCCGGGGTATTCCCGTATCCTGCGAGGTGGACATTTATGGCGCTCTGAGCGAGTATATCGGCATGTGCGTCTCCGGCGACACGGTGACTCTGCTGGATATCAACAACTCCGTCCCTGCCTCTATCTACCAGGAAGACATCAAGGGCAAGTACGACTACACCCTTACCGACACCTTTATGGGCTTCCACTGCGGCAACACCCCTAGCTGTAAGCTGTGTTCTGACCGCGCAGTCAAATATCAACTGATCCAGCACCGCCTCCTGGAACCCAAAGACAGCGAACCGGATTTCACCCGCGGCACTCTGGAGGGTGATATTGCCGCCAGCGACATCACGTTCTACCGTCTCCAGTGCGACAGCGAGGGACAACTCCGGGCTTACATCGCCCAAGGCGAGGTGCTTCCGGTGAAGACCCGTTCCTTCGGCGGCATCGGTGTGTTCGCGATTCCCGAGATGGGCCGCTTCTACCGCCATGTGCTGATTCAGAAGCGCTATCCGCACCACGGCGCAGTGGCGTTCGGACACTACGGAAAGGCGCTGTTCGAGGTCTTCAAGATGCTGGGCATCCAGGATATTGCCTACAATCAGCCCATAAGCCGCCCCTATCCTGTTGAGAATCCCTTCAAGTAATAGGCAGTCAAAGGGGACAGATGTTGTCGGCATGAATCAGGCGGTTTGCCAGGGAAGGCCACTATTGATGCCGCGAAGCATCTCTCTGCCTATATAAACATTTCTCAAGCCCAAGATTTTGCCGGAAGATGACTCGGAATTCCTTCGCTTCTTCCGGCAAAATAAATTACACAGTAGAGAGGAAAAACTAATGGAAAAAACCACAAATTTGGAAAAAATCAAAGAAGTTGCACGAAAGTATTTCGATGCGCATGACATCTCTGCGGAACCCGTGGAGGCGTTCCCTATGCCTGATGGTAAAGGCATATTGAGAGAGGCCCATTGCCATCTTTACCACCCAGTTTTTAGAGGATTTTGGATAGAGAACATCTTTGATGCAGAGGTTGCTTTGTACAAAGCCCTTAAGGATCCGGTTGAATTTGAAAAGGTCAAAGCAAAACTGCTCGCTGATATAAGAACTGCGTTAAATGAAGTCGAAGAGCCAGAATTTATCTTTTCTTTGCTCATGAGTCCATACGACATATTGTTCATAAAGGAAACAAAGCAATTTTTATCGCCGTCTGACTACAGCTGGGCGCTTCGCACAACTGACCTGGCCAGCCACGTAACTCACTCCCCAGCTGAACGCGCTCAGCTTAAGTCAGATATCCAGGAATTGTTTGACGAATCGTTTGTTCGTCAGGATTTTATGTATGATGTGGAGAAAAAGTACTACGATGCCCTTCCCGATGTGGTGACGGTTTACCATGGTGTTAGCGAGGAAACAGAAGATTATGAGATTTCAGATATTTTCTATTGGACGTCTGAAATAGAGCAGCTGGTACCAACTGAGGACTGTAGGTCGCATGAGAGCGAGTTTGGCGTTGTATATGAAGCAAAGATTAAGAAAGAAGACATCTATGGTTATTTCTCGTTGGAGGATACTGTGTTTTTGAATCCCGATAAGTTGTTTAACGTTTTGTGCCACAAAGATTTCCCGTTGGAGGACATAGAGCTTCATGACAAGGATTTAATCCGACTTGACTCCTGATTTTTGCAATAGCGGCATTTCTTGGCAGCCGATGAATTACAGGCCACTCTCTCGTTTGAGGAAGTGGTCTGTAATTATTATGGCATCGATATTGACTCTTGATGGAACGTCAACTTCTTATATCGTAGATATAAAAGGATATTCAACTTTTGGCTCATGTTTCTAATGGATAATTCTTGTTTCTCTAAATATCAAAAACAAATTATGAAATTTTAACTTTCAAACTTCCTCCCGTCTTGCAAGAAGGCTCTCACCGAAACCATGCCGTCAGTCTTCCTTAAAATC
>CAMWSZ010000243.1 GCA_947177005.1 uncultured Clostridia bacterium
GATTGCCGTGGAAAATGCCTATGTGGGCATGGAAAACGCCCTGCAAGCGCAGATCAACAACATCCCCAGCACCTATCCCGGCTATGACGAATACCGCTACGATCTGGACGAGATCATCCACAATCCCCATGAATTGGCCTCCTACCTGACCGCCATTCTCCCACGTTACACATTGGCCGAGGTTCAGGCGGAGTTACAGCGTGTCTTTGATAAGCAGTACACCCTTACCACCACACGGACGGTTGAAGTCCGCTACCGCACGGAAACCCGGACGGATAGCGAGGGCAACCCCTACACTGTCCAAGTGCCGTATAACTATTACATCCTCAACGTCAAGCTGATGGCCCGTTCTATCGTGTCCGTTGCCCCGGAACTGCTGACGCCGGAGCAGTTGGATATGTTCAACGTCTATTTGGAAACGAGCGGCAACAATCCGCTGGTATTTGGCGGTGGTTCCCCCGACATCAGCCCGTCCGAGGACATCAGCGGTGTTCATTTCGTCAACGGGACAAGGCCCGGTAATACCGCCGTGGTGGACATCGCCAAGTCGCAGGTAGGCAATGTGGACGGACAGCCCTATTGGAGCTGGTACGGCTTTGACAGCCGGGTGTCCTGGTGCGCCTGCTTCGTGTCCTGGTGCTACAATCAGGCCGGTTTGAGTGAGCCGAGATTTTCCGGCTGCACCTCCGGCGGCATGGCGTGGTTCCAATCTCACGGCCAATGGGCCAACCGGGAGTACAGCGACATCGCCCCTGGCGACGCAATTTTCTTTGATTGGGACAACAGCGGCAACGCCGACCATGTGGGCATCGTGATCGGAACAGACGGCACGAATGTCTACACTGTAGAGGGCAACAGCGGAAACGCCTGCAAAATCAAAAGTTATCCCCTGAACAGCAGCGTTATCCGGGGCTATGGCCTGATGAACTGGGACTAAAAACCTATTGAGAAATTGGAGGTAAATCTATCAATATTGTTTCCTTTGGCGGCGGTACGAACAGTGCCGCCTTACTTGTTGGGCTTCACAAGCACAATATCCCCGTTGACCTGATTTTGTTTGCCGACACGGGCGGCGAACAGCCCCACACCTATCAATTCATCCGCACAATGGATGAATGGCTGACCGCTCACAGGATGCCGCAGATCACGGTGGTGGAGAAGTACGACCGCCACGGCGACCGGCTGACACTGGAAGCGGAGTGCCTGCGCTCCTGCACCCTCCCGTCTATTGCATATGGTTACAAGCGATGCTCCCAAAAGCACAAGATCGGGCCGCAGGAAAAATTTTGCAATCATCATCCGCCTTGCCGGGAGGTATGGGCGCAGGGACGGAAAGTTATTCGCTTTATCGGCTACGATGCCGGAGAAATGAAGCGGTACGAACATTCCAAAAAGTTCAACGACACCGATAAAAAGTACATCAACCGATACCCCTTGATCGAGGATTGGGGCTGGGACAGGAGCGATTGCGTCCGGGAGATTTTGGCGGCAGGTTTGCCGCTTCCGGGCAAATCCTCCTGTTTTTTCTGTCCCAGTATGAAACAGCCGGAGATTTTGGCGCTGAAAGAGCATTACCCTGACCTCTACCAGCGGGCTATTGCTATGGAGGACAAGGCCATGCCTCACCTTGTCAGTGTCAAGGGGCTGGGCCGTAATTACGCCTGGCGGGAGCGTTTTGGGGCGATGGACGGAGGAACGGGGCTATGCTGACGCTGACGCCTGTTTCTCTGAAAGATGCCAACGCCTTTGTTGCCCAGCACCACCGTCACCATAAGCCCGTCACCGGCCACAAGTTTTCTATCGGCTGCGCCGAGGCAGGACGGCTGGTAGGCGTCGCTATCGTGGGCCGACCCGTCAGCCGCTACTTGGACGACGGCCATACGCTGGAAGTCAACCGGCTTTGCACGGATGGCACGAAAAACGCTTGCAGTTTTCTCTATGCCGCCACATGGAGAGCGGCGCGGGCGATGGGCTATCAGAAGATTGTCACCTATATTCTGGACAGCGAGGACGGGGCCAGTCTGCGGGCTGCTGGCTGGGAGTGTGCTGGTCTTGCTGGCGGAAAACGCTGGACGGGGAGCCGCCGCCCCAAGGAGGATTTATATCCGGCGCAGATGAAATACCGCTATGAAAAATCCATTGGAAAGGAGTTTTGACTATGGCGAACAAACTTGACCGCATCGAAAAGGACATCCAGAAAGTGAAGTCCAAGATCGCAGAGTACAACAAACAGCTTCGGGAGCTGGAGGGGCAGAAAACCGAACAGGAGAATTTGCAGATCATCCAGCTTGTCCGGGGCATGAACATGACGCGGGAGGAATTTGCGGCGTTCCTGCGGGGCGGGGCCATGCAGACCGCCCCTGTCCTGACGCCCTACCACGAAAAGGAGGACAGCGGCCATGAGGAATAAAATCATTTTCCGTTTTCTCTCTGTCATTCTGGCCGTGGTCCTGTCTGTTTCCATGTTCACCACGACGGCCTTTGCCGGAGGCGGTGACGAGGAAGGAGAGGTTTTGCCGGTGGAGCCGTCTGGGGAGGTAGAGCCGACCCCGCCCTTGGAGCCAAAACCGCTGACCCCGGAGGGCAACATGAGCCTGGTGGACGACATCGACGGCGAGGCGTCCGAGGACAAGCAGTTTATCACCGTCGTTTCCAAGAACGGCAACTATTTTTACATCATCATCGACCGGGCCAAGGACGGAGAAAACACGGTGCATTTTCTTAATCAGGTGGACGAGGCCGATTTGCTGGCCTTGATGGAGGTGGAGGAAGAACCGCCCGCCGTCTGTACCTGTTCTGTGAAGTGTGAGGCCGGGGCCGTCAATACTGCCTGCGCCGTCTGCGCCTCCAATATGACCGCCTGCATCGGGAAAGCGCCGGAGCCGCAGGAGCCGGAAGAACCTGAACCGCCGGTCAAGGAAAGCAAGGGCGGCATGGGCGGTCTGCTGCTGTTCCTGATCGTGGCCCTGGCTGGCGGAGGCGGGGCGCTGTATTACTTCAAGTTCCGCAAGCCCAAGGCAGATGTGACCGGCAGCACCGACTTGTCTGAATATGACTTTGACGACGAGGACGAATTAGAGGAAGAACAGGAGGACTAAGCTAACAGCATAAACAAAGCCGCTACCCTTTCACGAGTAGCGGCTTTATTCTTAATTTCTGTTTAGCGCAAAAAGAAGAACTTCTGCTAACGCATTGCTAAATAGATTGATTTTATCGTCAGTTACTTCCTCGGAGGCATCATTATGCCCCAACAGATTACGGTAATAAGTAATATCATCTTCATCATAGGTTTTCCCTGGTTTTCTGGTCTGATGAAACCCAATTTTGTTAAAGGACTTCGTTGGATTATACACATCTCTGATGAATGCGGTTATTTCTTTTTGCAAGTGATTTGGTGCAACAAGGTTAAGTAAAAGTTCGTATTGCATCAGATAACGTGTAACAATGTTGTCAATTTTCATAATGTTGTATAACAACATATAGGTGTTATCTGCATCAGAACGGGGAGATTTTTGTCCAAAGAAATCCTTAAACATCTCAATGCCATGCCTCCGTATTATTGTGAGGCTTTCAGCAAAACAAATTGCATCGAATAACTCAATATGATCTGTTTGCGCCTGTTTGGGGTCATAGATTTGTTCAACTTTGAGATTAAATGCTCGGATGGATGGCTGTAACCTCCCATACATATTCACTAAAAAGACCTGTGCCATTTTGGTGACCTGTGCAACCGCATCGCTATCAATTTCAACAGTATCTTTAAGCGTAAACTTTATACCACAAATTTCATCATCAGTTTGCGAAATTTCAACAGTTTCAATCAAATCATCTGTTACGGCAAAGGAGCGGACATCACCAGATATAACATCACCCTGCACGCCAGAAATTTTATACGTTACAAACGGCTTCATAATATCACCTCGCATTTTATTATAAACGATTTTGAATTTTATGGCAATATGTTTTCAGGAGGATAAATTTATGCAACTTGTAATCGCAGAAAAACCCAGTGTGGCCCGAAGCATCGCTACTGTAATCGGTGCGACCGACCGGCAGGATGGCTATTTGCAGGGCAACGGCTACATCGTGACCTGGTGCGTCGGTCACCTGGCGGGGCTGGCGGACGCCGCCACCTACAACCCCAGCTTTGCCAAGTGGCGCTATGAGGATTTGCCCATCATCCCAGAGAGCTGGCGGCTGACCGTCGCCCCGGACAAGCGGGAGCGGTTCGACACCCTGCGGACGCTCCTGCGTTCCGAGGAAGTGTCCGAAGTTGTCAACGCCTGCGACGCCGGGCGGGAGGGCGAATTGATCTTCCGCACGGTCTACCACCTGGCGGGCTGTACCAAGCCCATGAAACGGCTGTGGATTTCCAGCATGGAGGACAGCGCCATCCGGGAGGGTTTTGCCAATCTGAAACCGGGCCGGGACTATGACCCGCTGCATCAATCGGCGCTGTGTCGAGCCAAGGCGGACTGGCTGATCGGCATTAACGCCACCCGGCTTTTCTCTGTGCTGTACCACAAGACCCTAACCGTGGGCCGCGTCCAGACCCCCACCCTGAAAATGCTGGTGGATAGGGATGCCAAAATTTCCGGCTTCCAGAAAGAGAAGTATCATATCGTCCATATCGCCGGGGGCGGTGTGGATGCGGCAAGCGACCGCTTCCCTGACCCCGCCGAGGCGGAGAGTATCAAGACAGCCTGTGCGGAAGCGCGGGCCGTTTGTGCTTCCGTGATACGGGAGAAGAAAATCGAGCAGCCGCCCAAGCTGTACGACCTCACCACCTTGCAGCGGGAGGCCAACCGGCTTTTCGGCTTCACGGCGAAGCAGACCCTTGATTATGCCCAAACGCTGTATGAAAAGCGCCTGCTGACCTATCCCAGGACGGACAGCCGCTTTCTCACTGACGACATGGAGCAGACGGCGGCGGGCATTGTGGCTGACCTCGTTCCCATGCTGGCGTTCATGGAGGGCGCGGCGTTCTCTGCGGAGATCCGCCGCGTTCTGAACAATGCCAAGGTAAGCGACCACCACGCCATTATCCCCACGGCGGAATTTGTAAAGCAGGGTTTTTCCGGGCTGGCCGACAGTGAAACAAAACTGCTGTCCCTGATCTGCTGTAAGCTGCTGTGCGCCGTGGCCCCGGCCCATGAGTATGAGGCCGTCACCGCCGCGTTCACCTGCGCCGGACAGGACTTCACCGCCAAGGGCAAAACTGTCCTCTCTCCCGGCTGGAAAGACATCGACCGCCGGTTCCGGGCCTCCTTGAAAACCGACGCCGACGAGGACGCCGAGGCTGTGACGGAGCTGCCCGCCATGACCGAGGGCCAGACCTTTGACGGC
>CAMWSZ010000244.1 GCA_947177005.1 uncultured Clostridia bacterium
TTGTCAACGGAAAACCTGGCAATCTCTTTGACCCGAAAGGCAGCGCTACCCGTGCGGAATTGGCGACAATCCTGCAAAACTTTCTGACAATGGAGCAGCCCGCCCCCGCACCGAACCCGACACCTAATCCTGAACCGTCGGACAGCTCCCGCATTTTGATTGCTTATTTCTCCGCCACCAACAATACAGAGAACATTGCCAATCATCTGAACGCCATTCTGGACGCCGACCTCTATGAGATCGTGCCGGAGACACCCTACACTTCCGCCGATCTGAACTATAGCGACAGCTCTACCCGCGCTACTCGTGAGCAGAATGACGCCAGCGCCCGTCCCGCCATTTCCGGCAGCGTGGACAATATGGCAGATTATGATGTCATTTTCCTGGGCTATCCTATCTGGTGGGGGCAGGCTCCGAGGATTATCAGTACCTTCCTGGAGAGCTATGATTTCGCTGGAAAGACCATTGTTCCGTTCTGCACCTCCGGCAGCAGCGAGATTGGTTCCAGTGCCGCAAACCTCCATTCGCTGGCCAGCGCCGCCACCTGGATGGACGGCAGCCGGTTCAGTGGAAGCGCCTCGCAGTCCGCTGTGGAATCCTGGGTGGACGGACTCGGATTGAACTGAATTTTGCGACGATAGGATGATGAAAAGCCCCATCCCAGCTGGGGTGGGGACTTTTCGTTCCAAAATCGACTTGGAGAATCAGAATGAATCGAATTTTTACTTCTATTTTAACCGTTATCCTTACGATTGTACTGGCAGGCTGCGGCGGATCTGTGAACCGGGAGACTGACAAATTCTCTGGTTCGATTCCGTCTCCTGCGCAAGCCGCTGCCCCTGAAGAAAACATTCCTGATACGGCGCCGCCGGAAGGATTTGTGTTGATTCACGGCGGAACGTTCCAAATGGGAAATCTGGAAACAGAGGCTTGGCGCGTGGAGGATGAAACCGCCCACACTGTAACAATCGGCGATTTCTACATTGGTCAGTACGAAGTAACCCAGGAAGAATACCAGGCAGTAACGGGGGAAAATCCCAGTGCCTTTTCCTTCTCAGTTGCCAATCTGCCTGTAGAAAATATATCATGGATGGACGCGATCCGTTACTGTAACGCCCGCAGTTTGCTGGAGGGCCTAATACCAGTATATACGGTGGACGGACAGACTGTTTCCTGGGACCGCAGTGCCAACGGGTACCGTCTGCCTACTGAGACGGAATGGGAGTACGCCTGCCGTGCTGGAACAGACACCCCCTTCAACACTGAAACCTCTATCAGTGCGGATGAGGCCAACTATTGGGGACACTACCCGTATTTGATTGAGGACAACTATTTCACACAGGGAAATCTTGAAACCAAACCCGGTGTTTACCGGGAAACTACGATAGCTGTTGGCAGTTTCCAGCCGAATGCCTGGGGCCTGTACGATATGCACGGGAATGTGGGCGAATGGGTATGGGATTGGTACGGGAGTTATGAAACAAGTGAGCAGACAGACCCTACCGGTCCTGTTTCCGGGACGCTGCGCGTTAACCGCGGCGGCGGCTGGAACGACTTTGCCAAAAATCTCCGTTCGGCTTACCGGGCGACACTCCCACAGGACAGTTCCAGTTTTAATTTAGGGATGCGGCTGGTAAGAAATGTGGAAACTGGCAGAGGTAACGTAGAATCCTCCGCAATACAGTTGGATGGGCAGAGCGGCGGCAATGTCCTGATTGCCTACTTTTCCTGGGGCGGTAATACCAGAGGGATTGCGGAAGAAATTCAGAACCAGATCGGAGCAGATTTGTTTGAAATCGAATTGGTAACACCTTATTCCACCAATTACAACACTGTTTTGGAGCAGGCGCAGCAGGATCAAAACGAGCAGGCCCGTCCAGAGCTGTCCACCCATGTGGAGGATATGAGCCAGTATGACACGATTCTCCTGGGATACCCCAACTGGTGGGCCTCCATTCCGATGCCCATTGCTTCATTTCTGGAGGAATATGATTTTTCCGGGAAAACTATCGTTCCGTTCTGTAGTCATGGCGGCGGACGCTTTGGGCAAAGCCTGACCGCAATCACAAAGCTGGCCCCTGACGCTGTTTTAGGAGAAGGATTGGCGGTCTCCTACTCCGGCGGCTCGGATTTATCGTCCAATATAGCCGTATGGCTGGAAGAAAACAACATTTCAACAACTTGAACCAATTTCTGGAGGGATATTATGAAAAAGCAAATCGGTAACGCCCTGGCCCTGTACCCCACGCCGCTGGTTGTTGTGGGTACCATGATCGAGGGCAAACCCAACTGGATGCTGGTGGGCCATATCGGGATTATTGGTCATGACCGGGTAATGGTCAGCCTGGCGAAGCCCCACTATACCAATCAGGGCATTAAGGCCAACCGCGCTTTGTCCATCAATATTGTGGACGAAGCCCTGCTGCCCAAAGCGGACTATACCGGCTGCGTCAGCGGAAGCAAGCAGGATAAGTCGGAAGTGTTCCAGTATCTGATTGGAGAAGCGGGTACGCCGCTGATTACCGACGCTCCGGTATCGATGAGCTGCACAGTAGAGGATATTTATGAGACAGAGGGGTTTGAAAGTTTTATCTGCAAGATTGCAGCAACTTATGCAGAGGAATCCGTTCTGACCCCGGAGGGGAAGATTGACTACCGGGCCTTAAAACCGGTGCTGTTTGAGTTCCCCACCTACGAGTATCTGAAAACCGGCGAAGTCATCGGCAAGTGCAAGAGTTTGGGGAACCAGCATGTTTGATATTCTGCGGCGGGAAAGCATCTATCTCTGGTACTATTTCAGTCTCCAGCTGGAGCAGATATTCGGGTATTGGGTTTTGGGCATGGTACTGGGGTCGGTGATCTCTGTCTTTGCAAAAGACCATATTCACGGACTGTTCCGCTCGATGCACGGAAAACGGCTGGGAGTGCTGGGTATGATTGCTGCCAGTGCGCTGGGTATTGCATCGCCTCTGTGTATGTATGGTACGATCCCCCTGGCAGCGTCCTTTTCTGAAAGCGGGATGGAGGACGATTGGCTGGCGGCGTTTATGATGAGTTCCATTCTGCTTAACCCACAGCTGATTCTGTACAGTATGGCGTTAGGCCCCACGGCGCTGGTGATCCGTATTGTTTCCAGCTTCCTATGCGGACTTGCTGCCGGACTTCTAATACGAAGCTTTTACCATGAAAGAGGATTTTTCAATTTTGATGGATTTTCTCAACCCCGCAGCCGGGACACCGACCCGAATATTCTGATGCGGTTTCTCAAAAATCTGGGACGGAATATCCGGGCTACCGGCCCTATGTTCCTGCTGGGCGTAGTGCTGTCCGCTCTGTTCCAGAGGTATGTACCGGCGGAGCTGGTGGCGGATCTGTTCGGAAACAATCGGGGCTTCGGCGTACTGATGGCGGCGACCATCGGCGTTCCCCTCTATGCCTGCGGCGGCGGGACGATCCCACTGCTTCAGGCGTGGCTGCTGGACGGTATGAGCATGGGCAGCGCGGCGGCGTTTATGATTACCGGACCTGCGACAAAGATCACCAATCTCGGCGCGGTGAAGATTGTGCTGGGGGTCAAGTGCTTTGTCCTTTACTGGGTATTTACGATTGGGTTCGCACTGCTGACCGGTTGGTTTGTGGATTTTGTGCTGTAGCGGATGGAGGGACTATGAAAAGAAAAATTGCATTTGCCCTGATGCTGGTATTTCTTCTGGGCCTGGTTGGGTGCGGCGGGAATAACGACGGTATTTTGCGGAAAAAGTGGTCGCATACATACGAGGGCTATCCCATCGTGTATATCTCGCCGGAGGTTTCTGCACCGGGGCTTGTTTCTGCATACGAAGCGTTGGAAGTATCCGCAGGCGGGAAGGCTGCGGTCAAGCTCTCTGATACGGAAACGGATGATGGCTTTTCCTGGACTGGTCTCATCGGAGATCTGTCCCAGGCATTGGACGATCCTGCCATCATAGAATCCTACCCGGTACAGCAGGATCTCTCCGATTACGACTATACCATTGTCCTCTCCCATTTCAGAAGTCACAGCACGGTGGGCTTCAACGGAATCATCAAGCAAACTGCTGCGATTTCCATACCGTCAGCACAGTGCCTTGCAGACGGGCAAAATACGTTGCGGCTGTTGGCAGAAAAAGGAAAACAGACAGCAGATGAACTGGACAGGAAAATGATCTATGTCAATGTGATGGACCGGCTGAGCATTGAGAGCAGTGGCATCAGGCTTCCAGACACAGCCACGTATAACATCGGTATTCTCGCCTCTTACGATCCTGTGGCGCTGGATCAGGCGTGTATTGATCTGCTCTATATGATCCGGGAGGGCCTGCCGCTTGCCGCACAGATTGAAGCCTGCAGCGGGACCAAAATTCTGGACTATGCCGAAGCAATCGGACTGGGCAGCCGTACCTACGCCTTTTTCGTGCTTGACAGTTAAACACGTATCCCTATAAGGAGGAAACTTTCCATGAAAAAACAAACCAGGATTTTCACCTGCCTGTTGGCACTGCTTCTGCTATGCTGTGCCTGCTCCGCTGAGAGAGGCGAAGAGCCGCCAATATCTGAAACACCAAATTCCGGCGATCATGCCGTGGGGGATAACCGTGACGGCACAGATGCCGCCGCCCCCAGTGAGAACGTTGTTGATACTGACAGCGGCGCTCCTGTTGTGTACATGACAACAGACATTTCCTCTAAGGGCCTGATGGCCATTTATGACGCCCTGGACTGGACTCCCGGCAGCCATGTGGCAGTCAAACTCTCCACCGGCGAACCGGGCAGCAACTATCTGCGAACAGATTTGATCGGGGAGCTTGTGCAGTCTTTGGAGAATCCAACCATTGTAGAATGCAATACAGCCTACGGCGGCTCCCGTTCCAGCACCGCTATGCATTATCAGGTGGCTGAAGACCACGGTTATACGGGAATTGCCGCTGTGGACATTATGGACGAGGAAGGTTCTGTTTCCCTGCCAGTAGAGGGCGGTTCCAATCTGACGGAAAATTATGTTGGCACACATTTTTCCAATTATGATTCCTTCCTGGTTCTGTCCCATTTCAAGGGACACGCTATGGCTGGTTTCGGCGGAGCGATCAAGAATATTTCCATTGGTATCTCGTCCTCCGAGGGAAAGAGCCATATCCACAGCGGCGGCACAGGCGGCAGTATGTGGAGCGGCGACCAGGACGCATTCCTGGAATCAATGGCGGAGGCCGGGAAATCCGTGGTGGAGGCGCTGGACGGGCAGATCCTGGCTGCGCATATGGAGTATATTGTAGATTCCTGTCCCATTATTCAGGCAAAAG
>CAMWSZ010000245.1 GCA_947177005.1 uncultured Clostridia bacterium
CTCCTCCTTTTTTGCGCACCCTTGCCTTTCCTATATTAAAGTTCAGAGATAATACCTCGGATTGTTTTGCCGTCTACCGCGATGACCTTTCCCTCTTTCCAATGGCATCCCAGCCAGTCATACAGGCATTCCGCCAGAGCTTCCGAGTCGATTCGTTAAAATACTCGCCGGAATGTGTCGCTGTCTGGTATCCCATGCGGCAACTCCAGGGATCCAGGGATTTTCTCTGCCTTTCCTCCCTTAGCTCCCCGAATGCCTCCATATCTGTAAAGTCTTCTCCGTTGCACAACAGCGTACACAGCCCGATGATTATTATATCTTCCAGCTTATGGAGTATGTACCCACCTACCGTTCGCCCCGGGTCTTCCACTCTCTCCAACACCTTTTTTAAGCTTTCTATTTCCATGTCCTTAGCTTACTTCTTCTTTTCTCTAATTTCAAATGCTGTTGCCCTGTATAGTCGGTGAAAAGTAATTGAAAGTGGAAGAGAAAAGAGGTATAGTAGAGGGAAAACGAGGGAGAGAGTTAGCTATGGAAAAGGGTATAATAACAGCACTATAAATGAGCAAAACTGTATGATTGCACAAATCTGTTTTCTGTGTGTGGACAGAACCAATGTTATCCGTCCTTAAATAGCGTAAAATCTCAGATATTTTTGTACAACTTTCTGAATTTGCTCATTTTATAGAAGAGCAAAGAAAACAGAGGAAGAAATAGCCCGACTGAAAAAACTGGCCCGAAAAAACCATGATGTGAAACTGCGGCAGCGGTACGATATCATCCGACTATATCTTTGCAAAAGGACAAAGCCAGATATCGCAGCCAAATTGAATATCTCCTTGACACAGGTACTGAAACTCCCTTTGAAACTGCTGGCACTCCAGTTCTCCGCCATGTTCCTGAAACTGGCTGGCAAGTGGCCCGGCAGTCTAGGGGTGTTTCTCCACTCGTAAATTTACGAAAGGATGTAGCACGATGGGGCCTCCGAAAAATGAGATTTAGACCCTGCTTGCATGGATATAGAAGCAGATGTACGGCGACACCGTGACCGAGTGGACCTATGAGGACGAACATGATCTCATGAGCAAGGCGGCGGATTTTCTGAGCGACCTGCTTTTACGGGAGGACGGCGGCATGGAAATACAGTTATGGGCAGACACTGGTTTGGGTGACTGCCCAATAAATCGGAGTTTGAGGTAACATCGGCTAAAATATGCACATTTTTCAGAAAAAGAGGGGCTGCTGTGGTTTCTTTCCATTGACGCAAAGGGTGACTTGCTATTTGAATCCTATAAAAATGAGGAGGACAGGTCCTGGCCTGTGGAGCCGTGGCTGTATCATTGCAACGGAATCCATTTGGACGTCTCCTCCTGGAAGGATTTGCAGGGTCTGGTCCTCACCTGGGATTCGGAATACAACGAAAAAGGTGACGAAGCGGGCGTTTTATATGTCTATGAACACGAGGACGTCACAAAATGCAAAATAGAATTTCTGGAACGGCATGGCGTCAGATTTCTGGTTCGCTGGACCGGTACGGACCATGTTTTCGCAAAGTAGGAGTACGGCGCGGACGTACCGTTTACTTTTGAGGGCGAGATGACCTTTGACGGCATTTCCGTACAATCGCCCCTCCCGGTCCGGGAACTGACAGACCTGCTGAAAACCGTCACGGATATGGACGGATTGGTTTGTACCGCGTCGGAATATGAAAGAAAATTTATTCCCGCTGAATAAATGGATATTTCCGTCAGGATCCGTCAAAAGCAATCTGTTTTGACAGCGGCTGGGGGAAGTTTGGGCAAAAAAGCCGGTTTTTTCCCGCGGAACGGCTTGACATTTTATCAGAATTTTCCTATAATTTAACTGTTCAGTGCGGGCTTCCCTTTGGCCCGCAGTTTGACGAATGGTCGCTGCTCGATTCCAGAGACTGTTAAAATAAAGGAAAGGAAGATTTGCCATGATCTATTCTACCGAAGTCCAGCACATGTGCCCGGTCGCAAAGGGCGCGTACCACGGACCTGCTCCCATCCCCGAAGAGGGCAAATGGGTTCAGGCAAAGGAAATCAAAGACATCAGCGGCTTCACCCACGGCGTGGGCTGGTGCGCTCCCCAGCAGGGCGCCTGCAAGCTTACCCTCAACGTGAAGGAGGGCATCATTGAGGAGGCTCTGGTGGAGACACTGGGCTGTTCCGGCATGACCCACTCCGCCGCTATGGCCAGCGAGATCCTTATCGGCAAAACCATCCTGGAGGCCCTTAACACCGATTTGGTGTGCGACGCCATTAACACCGCTATGCGCGAGCTGTTCCTGCAAATCGTCTACGGCCGCACCCAGTCCGCTTTCTCCGAGGACGGCCTCGCCGTCGGCGCCAGCCTGGAGGATCTGGGCAAGGGCCTGCGTAGCCAGATCGGCACCATGTTCGGCACCAAGAGCAAAGGCCCCCGTTACCTGGAAATGGCCGAGGGCTACTGCACCAGAATGGCACTCAACAAGGATGATGAGGTCATCGGGTACGAATTTGTGAACCTGGGCAAAATGATGGACTTCATCAAAAAAGGCGACGACGCCAACACCGCCCTGGAAAAAGCCAAGGGCCACTACGGTCAGTTCGACGCGGCTGCCAAGTATATCGATCCCCGGCACGAATAAGAGAGGAGGACTATTATTATGGCTCTGTTTGAAAGCTACGAGAGAAGAATTGACAAGATCAACGGCGTCCTCGCTCAGTACGGGATCAAGGATGTCGAGGAATGCCGCACCATCTGCACCGAGCGCGGCTTTGACCCCTATGAAATCGTCAAAAGCATCCAGCCCATTTGCTTTGAAAACGCCTGCTGGGCGTACTGCGTGGGCGCGGCCATTGCTTTGAAGAAAAACGTCAAGACCGCCGCCGAGGCCGCTACCGCCATTGGCGAGGGCTTGCAGGCCTTCTGCATCGACGGCTCCGTCGCCGACGACCGGAAAGTCGGTATCGGCCACGGCAACCTGGGCGCTATGCTCCTGAGCGATGAATCCAAATGCTTCGCCTTCCTGGCAGGACACGAGTCCTTTGCCGCCGCGGAGGGCGCTATCGGCATCGTCAAAAACGCCAATAAGGCCCGCAAAGAGCCCCTGCGCGTTATCCTCAACGGCCTGGGCAAAGACGCTGCCCAGATCATCAGCCGTATCAACGGCTTCACCTATGTGCAGACCCAGTTCGACTACAGCACCGGTAAGGTGAATGTGGTCAAGGAGATCCGCTACTCCGAGGGCGAGCGCGCCAACGTGCGCTGCTACGGTGCCGACGACGTCCGCGAGGGCGTGGCCATCATGCACCTGGAGGGCGTGGACGTGTCCATTACCGGCAACTCCACCAACCCCACCCGCTTCCAGCATCCCGTGGCCGGAACTTATAAAAAAGAGTGCGGCGAGCAGAAGAAAAAATACTTCTCCGTGGCCTCCGGCGGCGGCACGGGCCGTACCCTCCACCCCGACAACATGGCTGCCGGTCCCGCTTCCTACGGTATGACCGATACCATGGGCCGGATGCACTCCGACGCCCAGTTCGCCGGTTCCTCCTCCGTGCCCGCGCACGTGGAGATGATGGGCTTCCTGGGCATGGGCAACAACCCCATGGTCGGCGCAACTGTCGCTGTGGCAGTGGCCGTCGCGGAAAGCCTGAAGTAAGTTTTTTACGTCCTCCGGAGTGGTTTCCGCTCCGGGGGACTGCCCCAAAATTTTTTCGCCGTTTTCTAAAAAAGGTCTTTACAAATCCGGGGAAATGCAGTATAATAAGTTTCGCATTAAAAATCCTTTGGGCCTGTAGCTCAGCTGGGAGAGCGTTCGGTTCGCATCCGAGAGGTCGAGAGTTCGAATCTCTTCAGGTCCACCAATTCCACATTATCCGAACTTGTTTCCATGGGGGACAGGTTCGGATTTATTATTTATTTTGTGATTGATCCGGCACATGTTGAAATCACCCTTGCAATCCGGCGGATTCTGGTATAGAATAGTCTCACGAGACACAAAAGCAAAAAGGCGGGACGAAGGGGAACTCCCACATACCCCAACGCCCCTATGCAGGAAACTCCATTAAGCCTCATTCCCACACAGCAGAATTCACTGCGCCCGAAACCATTATAACGGTTTTCTCCCAAAGAATCAACAGGGAAAATGAGAGGAAACATAAGAGGGCAGGCGCGCAGTTTTACAGCGGTGCAGGGATGACTGGCCCTGCGCCGCTTTTGTTGTCTCGATGGGAACGCCTGCGGGGGACGGGAAAGGGAAGTACCACCCCCCAGGGCGAAACCGTCGAAACAATATGAGAAAGATGAGAGAGGTGTCCCACTATGAAAAAACTGCTTTCCTTCGCGCTCGCACTGATCCTGTGCGTCCTTTGCACCGTTCCCGCTTTCGCGGCGGGTTCGACGCCGCTGACGCAGCCCGGCACAAACTA
Organism: uncultured Clostridia bacterium; assembly: GCA_947177005.1. GTDB lineage: Bacteria > Bacillota > Clostridia > Oscillospirales > Oscillospiraceae > Pelethomonas. The sequence goes on from CAMWSZ010000245.1 coordinate 4,437, forward strand.
CCAGGGGTATTCGCCGAGTCATACTTATTCCGGGAATTGGGCAACAACCACCAAGTTTTACCTGTTCGCCAACGCGTCGGGCGGCCTGACCCGCGTGGAGGCCCCAAACGTCGAAACTTCGAACCTCCGGGTTGAGGAATACGACAGTTCCTTCCGGTTCCTGTCCGGCAGGCTTCTCGCATATGACGGCCTGCCTCTATGGGGCGGGTTCTATGCCGGGACAAATTACAACTTTATCATCACCGGGCAGGAAAACCGCAGCGAATCCGACAGCGTGGAGGTCATCCGGGTCCTCAAGTACAGCAAGGACTGGCAGTACCTGGGGAAGGCCAGCGTTTATGGTGCGGATACCTTTATGCCGTTCGATGCTGGCACTGTGAACTGTGTGGAGTCCGGCGGAATCCTGCATGTCTACACCTGCCACGAGATGTATAGCCACGGCGACGGCAAAAACCATCAGTCCAATATGGAAATCACAATCCAAGAAAGTGATATGAACGTCACGGAAGTAACGAAGATGAATAACAGGTTTTTCTTCTTTGTGTCCCACTCCTTCAATCAGTTCGTTCTGGTGGATTCGCAGGGGAACCTCGTCACGGCAGACCACGGCGATGGCAACCCGCGGGCGATGGAAATAAACATTCTCTTTGGCAAAGGCGGAAGTACGATGCCCAACAACTCCGTAAAGGACGGCGACCGCATAGCATATATCAGAACAGACGCATTCCCCGGCGAAAGCGGCGATAACAATACTGGAGCAATGCTGGGCGGTCTGGCCGAGACTTCCAACGGGTATCTGCTGGCCTACGCGCAGA
>CAMWSZ010000246.1 GCA_947177005.1 uncultured Clostridia bacterium
CGCCCACCATCCACTGCGGGGAGCAGTCCTGCACCGCCGCCTGCTGGGCTTCGATGGCCCGAATTGCTTCTGTTTGATAGTTCATCATCCTTCTGCTCCTTCCGGTTTATCAGACAGCCCCAACCGCTTCTTCAGATAGTCCGCAAATATCGCCGTCAGGAACTCACGCGCTTTACAGCGAACCTCCAACGACATACTGGCTGCTGCCATTGTGGACAGGATCGTCTCGATCTGATCGTAGATATTGCCCTCCTGTTGGCAACTATCCGGCTTCTCGACAGAACCGCTCTCCACTGTCTTTCGGCGAACAACACGCTTGGGCGCTTCCACTCCTGCTACACTGGCTCCTGCAAGAATGGCTTTGATCTCGCTGGGCTTTACCATATTGAGGTCAGCCAGAATCTTGATCTGCCTGGTCTTGTTCCGCGCCTGAAGATAATCGCGGACAATTTCTTCGCTGCTCATTTTCATACGTGCCGCCGCCCTCCTTTTTTTGGGGTTCCCATATTGACATTCCTCTCCCGCCCGTTTATACTGAGCGTGTATTCTTGGTTTTGCTGTCCCCGGTGTTTGCGCCGCTGGGGGCAGCGTTTTCTTTTTGCCTGGTGTATTGCTCGCATCTGCATACTTCTCTTCGGTAAGCGTTATAAACCTGCTGATCGGTCGTGACGACATCCCCCAGCGTCAGACCGTCTGTTCCGGGAAGGGGTGCGTCAAGACTGACTGTTTTTATCCGTCGGTTCTGCTTATCCCGTTCGTGACCAACGGCGGAACGCATGGCTCTCCAGGCGATGGTACTGAATTGATATTGATGTAAATCCGGGCGGCTGAACCAGTTTTTTACTGTAAGAAGATACCGGAATATCACAACATCGAACCATTCATCCGTCGGGAGCTGCTGAACCTGCAAAAAACGGAATACAAGATTTAAGTGCTGTTCGGCTGCAGCCTGCTCCGCCTCCGTAAGTGGACTTAGCTTTGTCGGCACAATTGCCCCTCCTTTCTATTTCTCAGGTCAGGATGCTCATGCCATCATTCACTGGATGCCGCATCCGGCCCGATCCAGCCGAAGGTGAGCAGTGCCATATTTGCCCCGCGAACCTGATGCGCATAGAGCGGCAGCTTGACCGGATAGTTGACAAAGGGTACCGGTTTCTCGTTCATCCGCTCCCGGTCTACCGCATCCGCCACGGCCTGAAGCTGCTGCCGCCGTGCCTCAACCTTGGGCGGCAGCTTGACAATGGTGGAGAGCTTGTCCATCAGCTCCAGATCGGCGATGCCGGTCAGCCGCTGCTTTTTCTTGTCCCACTTCATCTTGCCCCAGGACTTGATGACGGTGAACTGAACAGAGTCCATCTCGGCGATGATCAGGGTGTCCCCCTGCAAGCCCATTTTCATGTGGCACCTCGCTCTCTGCGCATTGCATCCAAGTCCATTATGATCTCACTGCCGTTTTCGGTTCTTTCGTACTGGTCGATGGCCTTCACTAAAATGCTGGCCATGACAAACGGGGGGATATTAAGTACCTTACCGACATCGCGGACCAAAAGAGCCAAATTGGAGATGTGCTGTTTAGGCGTACCCAGAATTTCGACGCTTGACCGCATTCTGTCCGCGCTGGTTGTGATCGAGAGCTTGCTTTCCTTTTCCATTGGCTATTTCTCCATGTTCGCATCGCCGTCCTTCGGCTTTTCGTTCTCGCTCCCGCCGGTCATGCCGAACTGCACCGATGTCCAGATGTAAGCCTCGCGGAGGCACGATTCCAGGTTCTGCAAAAATGCCGCTTTATCTTCCAGAGAAACCTGTGGACAGCCGTTCACACAGATTTCAACTGAGCCGTATCCGGGATTAGTGTCAAATGCGCCACCACTGGAGATATCCCGCCGGAATATTTTTTCAATTATCATTGCCATTGGTTTTATCCTTTCTGATATTCTACGTTCGGATTGCCTCCTGAAACTTCATACCATTTCCCAACTTTCCCGCTTTATAGTCCATCAGCAACCCGATGTTAACCCGGTATGTATGCCGCCGGGAACCAGGGGTGCGCTTCTCTGCCGAACAGAACGGACAGATGCCGAACTGAGCCTTGACCCGGATCTCCTGGGCTGTGGTCCCATCCTGCAAATACCTCGCAGCGTCCTCCGGTCTGATCTTCGGGATTGCCATCAACTCTTGGTCAGTCACAGGACTCACTCCTCCTTTCTGCCGCCAATCAGGCGGCTTTTTCATGTGCCGGGCCGAGTCTGCTTCGAGTACGGAATATCCAAGAGTTCGCTGATGCTCTCAATCTCGGGCTGCCGGTTGGACACCCCGATCCCGTACAACAAGTTCGAGAGTGCCGCCTTGTCAACGCTATACCCCTGGTACCGGAGCATACTCACAAGGTCATCCTGTTTAAGAGATCTATCGATAAGCCGCTTCTTGACCTCTGCGCCCCAGGGGCTTAAGACCCGCCGGGTAGATGCTTCGTTGAATGCAACCATGCTGATTCCCCCTTTGAAAATTCAGATTGACAAGTATTAAAACTTTTCTTATAATCAGGGTGGTATTCTTTTTTGCCCTGTAGATTTCTGCCCTGCATTTGTCCTCGGATAAACAAATCAATCCTTGAACTGCTGTATGTGTGTCCTTGTAGGCTTGCAGTTTTAATACTTGGAATGAAATTAGTATAACGCACTTTAGTGCAGTTTTCAAGCGTAAATTCACTAAAGTGCGTATTTTGGCGATTTTACCAAATTAGAAAGGCGGTATCGATGTGTTTTTTGACAGATTGCAGATGCGTTGCGCAGAGATGGGTATAAAGGTAACGCCGCTTGTAAACGAATTAGGTATAAGTAGCGGCGTTATAAGCCGTTGGAAGTCTGGTACTCTACCAAACGGAGAAACTTTGTTGAAACTGGCTTCTCGACTAGATTGCTCTGTTGACTATTTGCTAGGCCGGGATGGGCAAAAAGAAAAGCCCGCCCCCCAAGAAGGGAGCGGGCTGGATGATAAGCAGCGTATGGTTTACGAGCGTCTTGCCAAATTGACGCCTGAAAATCTTGAGATTGCTATTGGTCAGCTTGATGTTCTGCTAACTCTTCAAGAAAAGCGAGATAAGCACTAAACAACTCAGGGTCAAGCGTGGAAGCCTTTTCTGCCAGGCTTTGGAGCAGTTCATTACGAATGTTCTCTGACATAGCTGTTTCCCTTTCCGCCGACTATGTATTTGCGCATAAATGAAGTATAACATACTTTTTTGTCATTTTATAGGGAGAATAGACGAGACACCTTGCTTTGTTGGAAAAATTGCGACTTTGTGTGAAAAAGAGTAAACATAAGGAATTAAAACCGTCCCCAGTGCTACTAACACCAAGACGGTATAGAGGGCAGTAGACTTGGACCGTTTCACTGCTCTCCTATCATAACTATAAATTAGAGGGATGCAGAATAGCTAAACGATAGTTTCTGCTGTAAAAAGAGATATTCTGTAATTGATAAACAGAAGTAGTCTTTAAGCATGTGTTCAATTGATAGGATTTTCTAAAAAGAAAGAAGGTAGAAAACATTGTTTGGGGTTCATGTCTCTGATGATTCCTTTGCAGTGTGGTTAGAGTACACACCACTAACTGCAACTAACCTAATTGCTTTAAAATCCAAATTATTTCCATCCAAAATTGATATCCATATCAATGAATGGATTATGAAAAATTCTCAAACAACGGCATTTATTGATTTCGGTATAAGAATATACAACCCTAAATCGGTCAATACAATAGGATTTTTTGTACCCTATTCAATAGAAGAACATGAAGTTGAGGATCTGACCTCCCATTTACAAAACGAAGAAACTGCACGTGGAATATTTAACGCAAATTGCACTATAAATATACATAGGGAAACCGGAATTTTAGACCTAGAATATGGCATACACAAGTCAAACGCTACAACATTACCTAGAAGAGTTGCTCCATCTCACTCTGGTACTAAGATTTACTTTGACCTTACTTCTATCAAAAAAAGGATAACGAGAGACGAATTTTATTTCCGCTTTAGAATACCTCATAATACGTTAGCAACGTTACTGCGAAAACACAAAAAAACTACAAATTTGCTGTTATCCTTTTTTGCAAGTCCAATTATAAAAGAAGATTATATATATATTATTCGTGTCAATGAAATGAGAACTTTACCTGATGATATTCGCTTTAATCCTACATTGCAAAAGCAAAAAATTAATTTAGTTCGAGTCTTATTAGCATTTAACGGGGATCTTCAAATTGATTCAAGTTCGTGTTATAGATTAAGAAAGGTTGAAAATCTTTTGGAGCATTATGTTCCCAAAAACTTCAACTGTGAGGACTCTGTAGTGTATCATTGGCTATCTGAAAACAACCCCAAAAATTACTATAATTTCACATTTTCTTTTCGCAAGGAGACTATTAACAAACTTAGCTTGGGAGTATACGCTTCGTTTGTAATCGTCTTATCAATGTTAGCTAGCCTATTGTTTTCGCGCCTAGATTTTACTTCAGCATTAATTGGCCTGCCGACTGCATTGGCTAACCTGCTGACTGCATTAGCTAGCCTGCTGACTATATACCCTAAATTCAGTATCGTTGTATTATTAGTAGCATTAGTCTTAAGAATTTTAGTACTCAATAAATCAAAAAAATAGAAATATATAGTGATATTCGATGCATTTATTGGTATAACTGGTATTGAAAATAACTAGTGAGGGCAGTAGGCTTAGACCGTCTCACCGCCCTCTTAATTATATTAGGATTGGAGGGAAACACAATAGCTAAGCGATCAGTTAAACGGGAAAACGGCTGCGGTTCCGTGTATAAGCGCAAGGATGTCCGCTCCCGGCCCTGGGTGGCGGTTGCTCCGGCCCGATATGAGATGGACCCGGAGACAGGGAAGATGAAATCTATCCGGGAGCGCATCGGTTCATTCGCAACAGCGCGAGAGGCAAAAGACGCGTTGGAAGCGTTCCAACGTTCGCCAACCACGAAGGTCAATATCACATTTGCCGCAGTCTATGAGGAATGGAGCGATATCGCGTTCCGAAATATTTCCAAGCAGACCAAAGATAACTACACAGCCTCTTACGCCAAGTTCAGCAGCCTGTACAATGAGAAGTTCCGGGAACTACGGACAGGACAGTATCAGGCCGTCATCGACTACTACTCAGCGCCGTTCCCAGCCGTAAAAAACGATGGCACACCGAAGCTGGACGGCTCTGGTC
>CAMWSZ010000247.1 GCA_947177005.1 uncultured Clostridia bacterium
CGGATAATGGAGAACTGTCCCAGCGTCACAAAGGCGCGGCGGAAATCTTCGCCCATGGTCAGCTCGCTGTTGAAGCACTGGCAGATGCAGGGCGGGACCTCGCAGATATCACAGTCACAGTGCCGGTGTTCGCAGCCCTCCGCCAGCTTGGCGTCAAGGACGATGGGGTCCACCGCCTCCACGACCGCAGTGGGCATATTGCTCTGCTCCAGCAGCTGACGGTCCAGAGCGTCGATGCGGACCTTGGAGGAGAAGATTTTCGCGCTGCCCTCGCTGCCGAACAGAATGACCCGTTTGTCAAAGACGCACAGGCCCTCCACTTCAATGGGCCGGGGACTGGTGCAATAGGCGTTGAGCGTGACGCGGTAGAAAAAGCGCATGTCTACCGTATAGAAGCCGCGGTTGAACACCACAGGCTCTACATTGATGTACGTATAGAGCAGCTCCGCATTGCCGCCCTTCACACTCTGCGAACGGTTCAGCACATCCTGCCCGCAGGCGGTGGGGTAAAAACGCAGATCCTCAATGCAGTCCTTATCCCGGCAGCTGTCGTAGATTTTCTTGGTATGGATGCAAACGGCCTCGCAGTTATCCTTCATATTGGATACCGGGCCGGGTACGATACGTTCAGCCATAACAGACCTCCTAAAAGTCAATAACGATCTCGGTTGGTAATACGGAAAGGCGACTGCCTTTCAGTTCAGTGTATGCGCCCCGCGGCAGAGTGTGAGACGGAATTGCTGAGACCGGCCGCTGTCCGGACCTCCAAACATACCGGCCGCAATTTTTTGTTGTATCTGAGAAGGGTTTGTGGTAAACTGTTAGAAAACTGTTGGAGTAAGCCTTATGTGTAACGCTTGGAAAAAACGGCTGTGCGCCGGTGTGCTGGCGCTGCTGCTGGCGGGCGCACTGGTTCCGGCGGAGGGCCGCGCCGCCCTGCCGGACGTCTATTTCACCGCCGTCAACGAGCAGCTTCTGGATATGAGCAGCGACACCATGCCGTTCTGGTCCGGCGGAGTGCTGTACGTGTCCAGCCGGATGTTTGAGGGCACCGACGTGGGTGTAAATTTCGTGCGCAACAACGCTATGGGCCTGGTTATGCTCTACACCAACCGGGTCGATCTGCGGTTTGACCTGGAGGGCGGCAACGCCTACGATAAAAACGGATATGTCTACAGCGGCCACGCCATTGAACGAAACGGCGTCGTATTTTTTCCTGTGGACCTGGTGTGCCGTTACTTCGGCCTGACGTGGAGCTATACGCCTACCGATACGGTGCCGCTGGTCCGGATCAAGAGCGCCAGCGGCGTCCTGGACGACGCCAGCTTTATCGACGCCGCCGCCGGACAGATGACCAGCCGCTACAATGAATACGAAAGATCCCTGACGCCGGAACCCGGACCCGTACCATCCGTCCCCTCCGTACCGCAGCCCCAGCCCCAGCCTCAACCCCAGCCGGGCGAACAGGAGGACCCCGTCCGTCCCATACAGGCGGAGGAGGGCCAGAAGGTTTTTCTCATCATTGACAGTACTACCAGTGAAGATACCCTCGAGATCCTGCAAATTTTGAACGGCGTACAGGCCACATTTGTTCTGGACGCCGCGCTGATGGAGGACGGGGACCTGCTGCGGGCGCTGACCGCCGGCGGCCACAGCATCGCGCTGCGGATGACGGAGGGGACCGCCGGGGAGATTGAACAGGCCCGGGAGCTGGTCTGGCAGGCGGCGTGCAGCCGTCTGGAGCTGGCGTGGTACGAGGGGGACGTGGATGCTGCCCTGTTAGAAGAGCTGGGCTGTGTGCGTCTGCGGGCCACGGTGGACTGGCGCGGCGCGTCCATTCGGAACGCGGACCTGGAATACCGGCTGCTGCAAACCATTGGCCAGCACCGGCAGGATCTGGCGGTGCATCTGGGCGGAGACAGCGCCTGTGCGTCCGGCCTGGGGATGCTGCTGGAGGATCTGCGGGAGGGACAGTATCATATCAGTCCCTGGCGGCTGAACTGGCGGGGGTGAGGGGCAATTTACAGAAAGTTCAAGCAATCCGAGCGCCGCAGGGTATAATCTTGTATAACAGACTCTTCCCGTGCCTGCGGAAAAAATTCAGGAGGAATGCCTATGGCTAGAAAAATACTGGTGGTGGAGGACGACCACAACATTTCCGATCTGATCCGGATGTATTTGGAGAAGGAGGGCTTCGAGGTGCAGGCCGTCTTTGACGGCGGGACCGCTGTGGATATGTTCCGGGTTATGGACCCGGATATGGTCCTGCTGGACATTATGCTCCCCGTTATGGACGGTTGGGCGGTATGCGCCAAGATCCGGGAGACCAGCCGGACCCCTATCATTATGATTACCGCCAAGAGCGAGGTCTTTGACCGCATCCAGGGCCTTGAAATGGGCGCGGATGATTACATCGTCAAGCCGTTTGAAATGAAGGAGCTGATTGCCCGCATCAACGCCGTCCTGCGGCGCACGGAGATCCCGTCCGATACCCGGAAACGGCTGGTGTTCGACAAGCTGGAGATCAATCTGGATTCCTATGAGCTGACGGTGAACGGGAAAAAGGTGGATACGCCCCCCAAGGAGCTGGAGCTGCTGTATCATCTGGCCTCCACGCCCAACCGGGTCTATACGCGGAATCAGCTGCTGGACGAGGTGTGGGGCTTCGACTACTTCGGCGACAGCCGGACGGTAGACGTACACATCAAGCGGCTGCGGGAAAAGGTGGAGGACGTATCGGACCAGTGGGCGCTGAAAACCGTGTGGGGTGTGGGCTATAAGTTCGAGGTCGTCCCGAAAAAATAAGCGGAACCGGAGGTGCCAATGGAGCGTTTCAAGGGAATTTATTGGCGGACCTTTACCGTCACGGTGGGAATGGTGGCGCTGACATTGGTGCTGCTGGGCGCCTCCTTCTTCTCCCTGACCTACAGCTACATCGTGTCGGAAAAAAGAGAGGAGCTGACGGATAAGGCGGAGCTGATTGCCCAGATGGCCGTCAACGCGTACAGCAAGCCCGCGGATTTCCGCGGCCTCTGGAGTGAGGATGTGCTGGAGATCGTCAGCGTGGCCAAGCAGATGAGCAGCACGGATTTCCTCATCTGGGTGCCAAGCATCGGCGGTTTTATCAGCACCGACGAGAGCATCGGGAACCGGGAGCTGACCCTTCCCGGCGAAATGGGAGAAAAATTGGCAAAGGGCGAGTCCTACGCCGGAACCAGCAAGCTGGGACTCTATGAAAAAACCCGTTTTGTGGTGGCCGTGCCCGCCCGGACCACCGACGACGGCACAATCGTCGGTCCGGTGCTGGCGGTGGCGGAGCCGAACACCATGACCGAAATGTGGCGGGCTTTTCTGGGTATCTTCGGCATAACCGCCATTACCGTCCTGCTGATTGCCTTTGTGGTCACGGCCACCACCACCATGCAGCAGACAAAGCCCATTAAGGATATGGCCACCGCCGCCCGCAGCTTTGCGGAGGGCAATTTTGACGCCCGGGTGTACGACACGGGCCGGGACGACGAGATTGGGGAGCTGACGGAGGCTTTCAACACCATGGCCGATTCCCTGCAAAAGACCGAGCAGCGCCGCCGGGAGTTCATCGCCAACATCTCCCACGAGCTGAAAACCCCTATGACCACCATTGCCGGTTACGCGGACGGCATTCTCGACGGCGTCATCTCCCCGGAGGAGGAGCGGCAGTATCTGTCCATTATCTCGGCGGAGAGCCGGCGGCTGAGCCGTCTGGTGCGGCGGATGCTGGACGTGAGCCAGCTGCAAAGCATCGACCTGATTAAGCAGAAACGCCCCTTTGACCTGTCCGAATCCATGCGGCGGGTGCTGGTGTCAATGGAGAAAAAAATCACGGCCCGGGGTCTGGACGTGGATGTGGAGATCCCGGAGGACCCGATCACGGTCATGGGCGACAACGACCTGCTGACGCAGGTGGTGTACAATCTGCTGGAGAACGCGGCCAAATTCGCGGCGGAGGGCAGTACGCTCTTTCTGGGCCTGGAAAAAAAGGGGGAGAAGGCAGTCGTCACCGTGCGCAACACCGGCGACACCATACCCCCCGAGGAGCTGCCGCTGCTCTTTGAGCGGTTCCATAAGACCGACAAGTCCCGCAGCGAGGATAAGGACGGCGTGGGCTTGGGCCTGTATATCGTCCGCACGATTCTGGAACAGCACCGTGAAAAAATCTCGGCCTCCAGTGAGAACGGCGTAACAACCTTTTCCTTTACCGTCCAATTGGCAGGTGAGGAAAAAGGACTGGCAAAAATTTGAGGATGTATGAGAGGGGGAGACCGCAATGGAAGAAAACCGGCTCGAACAGCAGAAGGAAATCGTGTTTACCTACCGGCAGGAAGAACTGGTCCAGCCTGTTGTACTCCGCTATGAACGGGACCTGCCCGGCAGTATGCTTCCGCCCCCGCCCCCGCCGGACGAAGAGGAGGAGGACTACCTCGCCCCCTGGCGCAGCGCCATTGCGCCGCCGGAAAAGCCTAAAAAAAGCCGTCTGGGCGTGCAGCTGTTTGTGGGTGTATCGCTGCTGCTGGCACTGGTCTGCCTGGGCGTGGGGATCTGGTATATGGGCCAGCACGGCTGGATGCTGCCCAACCGCGTGACGCCGGACGAAGAGGAGGAGGACCCGCCCGCCTGGGAGGACCGGTATTACTGGGATTACGGCGACAAGCCCGGTCTCTCGGATACCCCGCGGGAGACCACCATTGGCCGCTATCCCACCGGCGGCGAGGCGCGGCTGCTGCTGTCGGCCACGGAGTCCCGGCCGCCGCTGACGCCGGGGGAGATCTATGAAAAGGTCAATCCGTCCGTGGTGTCGGTGCTGGGCAGTCAGACGGGCTACAGCAGCGTCGGCACCGGCGTGATCTTCAGCGAGGACGGGTATGTCCTGACCAATTTCCATGTCATCTCCGGCTGCCGGTCCTGTGAGGTTCTGGTCACGGACCACGCCGCGGTGGTGGAGTACGACGCAAAGCTGGTGGGCTACGACGAGGATATGGATCTGGCGGTGCTGAAAATCGCCGCCGTGGGACTGCCTCCGGCGGAATTCGGCATCTCGGATGATTTGCAGATCGGGGACCCGTGCTACGCCATTGGCAATCCGCTGGGACTGGAGCTGCGGAACACGTTTACCAACGGCATTATCTCCGCTGTCAGCCGCAGCGTGGATGTGGACGGCGTCGATATGACCCTCATCCAGA
>CAMWSZ010000248.1 GCA_947177005.1 uncultured Clostridia bacterium
CTTTTTTAGGAACTGCTTGCTATTCCCTTTGAGAAAATTTTCTCCCTTACGGTTGCACCTGGGCTATATCCATTAACTTAATGACATTGACCCTTTAGGGGAGGTGCTGTCGCCGTAGGCGGCAAAAACGGGGTCTATATCCTACCCAAATCGTGGTAAAATACAGACCCCGTTTTTCGCTTTTGTAAAACAGAGAGAAATTTCAGTATCTGCCAGTCCTTTATTTTCCGATCTGCCGTTTCAGAAAACGCTTGAACAGCTCATAGCCCTGTCTTTTGCACTGAGGGCAGGGATTGTCCAGCGTCTGCACCAGGCCAAGCTGATAGGGACATCTCCGGCATGGCGGATTCAGTTGATCCATTACTTCTTTTAATCCCATAGTACCACTCCTTTGTTCCTGTACTCTTTTTACGGATATTCCGTGCAGCGGACGCCGGGATCAAAGAGAGCCGCAGTTATTAGTCAGCGCCTCCAGGATCTGGTAGCGGCTCATATCAAATTCCTTCTTCATAGCCAGCGCCTCTTCCATTTCCAGCGTGGTGATATTGCCCTCCTGCGTAACGACTACGCAGTTGCCGCGATGTTCAACAATAGCCTTTACTGCTGTGTAACCCATACAGCTGGCCGTCTCACGGTCCTGCCGGGTGGGCGCGCCGCCGCGCTGGATGTGGCCCAATACGGTCACGCGGGGATCGAGACCAATGCTGTCAAAGATTTTTCGGCTGATTTCCAGTGTATCCCCTGCTCCCTCTGCGACAACGATCATGTAATGGGTGGTGCCGGCCAGATGGGCGCGGCGGATTTTTTCGATGACATCCCGCTCGAAATCCAGCTCCCGCTCGGGGATCAGCACGGCGGTGGCGCCGATAGAGATGCCCACGGACAGGGCCAGATAACCGGCATGGCGGCCCATGACCTCCACCACGGAGCAGCGCTCGTGGGACTGCATGGTATCCCGCAGCTTGTCGATGCATTCGATACAGGTATTGCAGGCGGTATCAAAACCGATAGTATAGTGGGAACAGCCGATATCGTTGTCGATGGTAGCGGGGAGTCCGGCCACTTGCAGTTGATAGTCCTTTTCCTTCGCACGGCGTGAGAGCTCCAGCGCGCCGCGGAAGGTGCCGTCGCCGCCGATGGCAACAATAGCATCCAGTCCCAAAAGGCGACAGGCGGCCAGCGCCTTGTCCTGTCCGGCGACGGTGCGGAATTCTTCGCTGCGGGCGGTGTACAGGAGGGTGCCGCCCTTGTCGATGATATGGCTGACGCTGGACGTATCCATTCTGATAAAATCGTTGCTGATGAGGCCGTTCCAGCCTCTGCGGATGCCGATGCACTCAATTCCCTGGCCCACGGCGGACCGTACCACCGCACGGATTGCGGCATTCATACCTGGGGCGTCGCCGCCGCTTGTCAGGACGCCGATGCGCTTTACCTGGTGTTCCATATATTTCCTCCGAAAATTTAGTGGTCCCGGACCGCCCGCGGCAGGAGATCAGACGTACCGGGCCGACAGACTCGCTTCTGTCATTCTCTTTGATGATACCCTTTTCTGCGTTCTCTGTCAAGATTCTACGGAGAAAAAGTATTCGGAATATTCCGCCTTAATTCGACTGTAGGAGTGTGACGGAGCCCTGCACATTGGACAGGCTGCCGCCGTCCGTGTAAAGAAACAGGGAATATTCTCCGGGCTTCAGGGGGTCTCTCCAGGTAATTGCACCTGTTTTGACCTCCAGTTTTCCGTCCTTGCGGTCCTTGGAAATCTTATTGTACACCGGGTCTGGCAGTTTATCTGTGTTCTCGCTGCCTGCCTGTGCAAAACCAATATCCAAACGCTCCCCGGTTTCCGCCGTTACGTGATAGCAGACCTGATCGCCTTCGGCAATGGTATACGTACCCAGCCAGACAGGCTCCCCACTCTTGATTTTGGCGATATCAATCGGGATCTCCGTCCGCATTTCTTCCCAACCGCCCGTCAGCCTGTTTACCTCCGCATCGGTCATATATGCCGCGCCGGTGATTGTTCCGGCGCTGTCGCGGAGAATTTTGACATTTACCGTGCCGTTTGGGTTCATATTCAGCCGGTAATAGGAACTATCGGGCTGGTGGTCCAGAAGAATATTGACCAGCTGGTTTTGATAGTAGTAATTTTTGCCGTCTCCGGTCACGCCGCAGGCTTTGTACGCCTCCATAAGCTGCCCGTCATCCCAGTCCCAATCATCGTCCTCCATATCCCAGTCATACTCATCATCCCAATCCCAGCTGTCATCATCCATATCGCCGGTCAGCTCCTGCACCTCTGCATCAGTCATATAAGCTGCGCCGGTGACTTTTCCGGTGCTGTCACGGAGAATTTTGATGTTTACCGTGCCGTTTGGGTTCATATCCAGCGTGCAGAAGGATTTGTCAGACCGCTGATCCAGAAAAATATTGACCAGCTGGCCCTGATAGTAATAATTTCTGCCGCTCTTGGTCACGCCGCAGGTTTTGTACTCTTCCGCAAACTTCCGGTCTGACTCCTTCTCCAGTTTTTTCTCCAATATTTTCTTCTCATACGACTGACCTGTCTTGTCGAAAAGCGCGGCTTGGAATTTAAAGTTTTCATCCGCCGCCGCCCGGGCCTGCCAGGATGCCAGTTCCTCTTGACTCATATGCTGGCTCACAACCGAGAAAAACGAGATGTTCCCGTCCGTGTAGGCTTTTTCCGCAAAGGCCACAATCAGCGGACTGTCCGCGTTCAGATACTGGAGCGCGACGGAGAAATAGGCGATTTGCCCGTCCCCATAGATCTTCTCCAGAAACGCTTTTTGTTCCTCCTGTCCCAACGCCGCAAATGCGGTGCCGAACTGCGGCAGATTTCCGTTTGCGTAGCAGGTTTCCGCTGAATCCGAACTGACAATGCTGTCCCCCTTCGGATAGGCGTAATTGTCGTAGTAGCGGAAATTTTTCCGTCCCTGTGCCAAGACCGGCGCGATAATACTGTCGGAGACTTTATTGCCGGCATTTTGAATGTCGTAATCCCGCAGCGTGATATTGTAGAGGTCCGCCTCCTCGGCAACGCCGAACAGTCCAATTATTTCAGCGTCCGGGTCCGTCATGGTCAAACCTATAATCTCAAACCCGTTTCCGTTATAGCTGCCGGTGAACGGATGCTCGGATGTCCCAATGGGCACCCATTCCTCCGGCGACAGACGGATATCGGCCTGCTGCATGTAATTCTTGTCCAGACCGTATTTTCCGGTCCCGATGGCCCGAAGCTGGGCCTCGCTGTACACCAGATAATAGGTTGTCCCGCGAAACTCCAGCGTTTCCATTGACACGTCTGTAACACTGCCCGTCAGATTTTCCGGGAGCTTGAGCGTCCTCACGGACGGAACCGCCGCTCCCGCTGCCGCGGCCCCCATTAGCAGGACAGCCGTCAGACAGGCCGACAGGACGGTGACTGTTGTTCTCTTTTTGAAATTCATGATTGCCTCCAGCCTTTCCTTTAATAATTCTCCGCTCTCGCTAAGCGAAACCGGCGCGGCGGAATTTTTAAAACGACCCCCTGCACCGGCCGCATGGAGCAGTGTATCACCATAGGCCCGGCGGCCCGGGGCGTCCAGGCCGCGGATGACCGCCTCGTCACAGGACAGCTCACAGGCGCGTTCGGTTTCACGGCTCATCAGCCAGACCAGCGGGTTGAACCAGTGGATGCAGAGCGCCGCCTGCACCAGCCATTTATACAGGATATCCCGCCGCTTATAATGGGTCAGCTCATGCCGGACCGTGTATTGAAAATCTGTCTCCGGCAGTCCGGCGGCCGGGAGCACGATGCAGGGATGAAGTATGCCCAGCAGCAGCGGTGAGGAGATCAGACGGTTTGTATACAGCTCTACGGAACGTCTCACGCCCATTTGTTCTCCGGTCTGCGCCAGCCGGTCCAGAAGGACGGTATCCGAGACCTCCTCCCATCCCGCACGAATATATTGGGCAAAGCTTTGATAGACAGTAATCTTTCTGATGAAGAGAATCAGAGCCGTACCCAGCCAAATCACCCACAGATACTGCGTTATGTCCGGGTCTGTCTGTTCCGTCTCCACAGGGATTGATCCGTCCGCGGCAGGCGGCGCGGGAACGGCACTGTCATTATCCGGCTGCGGGACCGCTTCTGCAATGACCGGTTCGCTTTTCTGGAACAGTGTGCCCATTAAACTGGTTTCCAACGTAAACGGCAGCAGCAGGCGGGCAATCACCAAAAGCCAGATATAATATTGCCACCGTCTGCTGACCCGGTATCTGAGCAGGGGCTTTGCGGCTAACAGGACCAGAATCAGCAGAGACCCGGACAGCGACAGCGATACCGTCACCCTCAGCAGTGCATTCATGGTTTTCCCCTTTCCCAGAACTGCTTCAGCTCCTCGTAATCCTCTGCGGAGAGCATATCCTGCCGGATCAGGGTCGAGACCAGCCCCTTTGCGCTGCCCTCATAGAGCTTATTGAGAAGCGTTTGGGTCTGCGCGGCCTGGTATTCGGCTTCGCTGACGAGAGAGGTGTACCTGTTTCTGCGGCCGATTTTACTTGTCTTGAGAAGCCCCTTTTCCACCAGACGCGACAGCAGTGTGATTACGGTATTTTTCTGCCATGTGCGGCCCGTCCGCGACAGCTCCTCCATAATCTGTGCATACAGTGCGGTTCCCCCGCTTGTCCACACAATCTTCATCAGCTCCAGCTCGGAATCGGAAATCTGTTGAATCATAGTATCCTCCTTTCTTTGACGACATGATGTAGGCCATTTATAAGATAACACGCTGTAGTCCATTTGTCAAGGGGCAAAAAACCGCCCCTCCCTTACGGGAAAAGCGGTTATACAGAGCAGCAATCATGCTACACCTTCAGGGTCTTCAGATACTTTTTCTGCTCATCACTGATTCTGCGGCTCTCGATTGCCTTTTGAATCGCCTTGTTGTGGGTCCAGGCGGGCAAACGCTGCTGTTCCAGATACGGCAGCGCGGCGCTGTACTGCTTGGCCAGCGCGGTCGCAAAATACCACGCCGCCATCATATCCACATAATACGCCCCGCTCCGCACCCCGGCCACCTGTTCCAGATACGCAGGCTGAAAGGCTTCGTCTAAATAAAACCTCATCAGTACGCCTATTCCGAACCTGACCGTAAATTCATGCTTGGAAGACATCCACTTCTCCGTCTGTTCCGGCAGACC
>CAMWSZ010000249.1 GCA_947177005.1 uncultured Clostridia bacterium
GAGTTGGACCTGCCGCAGTTTGCACTTTTGGCCGATGCGCTTTTTTCCGCGCTGCAATGACAAAACGCACGACAGCAAAATAACTGCTGCCGTGCGTTTGATTTTGTCTCAGGAATGGATTCATTTTTCCTTCTGTCCGTGATATTAAAATCCCAATTCGCTTTTGTGTTCCCGACGCTTTTCAACTCAAAATAACTGAATATTTATAAATGCTGCTCACTTAATTTTTGGGAACCACGGTTAAAATAATAACGCATCCGCTCTTCATCGTTACAGGCCGCCCTGAGCAATCTGGAGAATAAACTGATGTCATCTATATATTGGGAATATATGCAAAAAACATCTTCATCCGAGTCAAAATGAAACATATTTACGCCGCTTTCGGTTTCCTCCCACTCTTCAATAAACCCCGTTACAAGCGTTTCCCAGTCTTTGCTGCTGCCCTCAAGCCCCATCTTGCGGAATGTATCGGCCTTGAATCCATCACTGATTTTCAGCAAAAGCGATAAGGCATAAGGGTGATGATCCACAAAAAAGAATGGAGCAATATCTTCTGGCTTTGTTCGTATTTTGAATGGTGGGCGGGTTTCGGGAGGCCACCAAGGGAGCCAGGGAAACCATTCCCATTCCTCATCTTTTCGCTGCCCATATTGTTCGAATTTTTTCATGTCCTACCATTCCTTTAGAAATTTTGATTTGTATACAACTATGCTATAAAAATACGCAATTCTAAAACGGAATATTTATTCAATAGATTCAATCGGGAACACAAGGCCGAATTGGGACATATTAAAAAGATGTCAGCCCTGTTGAAGTTGTTTCAGGACGGCAATCAGTCTGTCCGTGTCAGCGTCCGTGGTAGCCCAACTGGCCGCCAGACGGATAATCGACTGTTCATAGTCATATTTTTCCCAGAAACAGAAATCGACCGCTTCCGCAAGCTTAGCCATTTTTTTATTTTCCAGCACCGGAAATACCTGATTCGTCGGATTATCGTAGGCAAGCTGGAATCCCGTTTCCCGCAGGGCGTTCCGGATACGGTTCGCGGCGGCAATCGCCGGACGGCCGATTTCCTGATACAATCCGTTGGTAAAGAGCGTGTCGAACTGCAAGCCCAGCAGCCACCCCTTTGCCAACAGTGCGCCGTGCTGCTTCATGACCGTGACGAAATGGGGGATGAACCCTCTCTGCGGGACGACCACCGCTTCCCCGAACAGCGCACCACATTTTGTCCCGCCGATGTAGAACACGTCGCACAGCTCCGCCAGATCCTGCAAAGTAACATTATTTTCCGGACAGGCGAGGGCATATGCCAGCCTTGCGCCGTCCACATAGAGGGGGATACGTTTTTTCCGGCACACGCGGCTGATATCCCGCAGCTCGGACAGGGAGTACAGCGCCCCGAACTCGGTGGGCTGGGAGATGTAGACCATGCCGGGCCGGACCAGATGATCCCGGTTTTCGTCCACCTCATACTGTTCTATCGTATCCTGAATATCACCGGCGGAGATCTTGCCCAGGTATTCCGGGAGCAGCAGGACCTTGTGCCCGCCGGACTCCACCGCGCCTGCTTCATGGGTATAGATATGCCCGCTGATTGCGGATAGCACGCCCTCATAGGGACGGAGCAGCGCACCAATTACGGCGGCGTTTGTCTGGGTGCCGCCGGTCAGAAAGAACACATCGGCGTTGGGACAGCCGCAGGCCGTCCGGATTTTTTCCCGTGCGGATTCCGTCAGCGGGTCCGTACCGTACCCCGCCATTTTTATATAATTATTTGTCTGCAAACGAGACAAAATTGCCTCATGCGCGCCCTCCATGTAATCGGACGCAAAGGACAATTTTCCCATAAAAAAATCCCTCCTCTATCTTTCTCTGGGTCCCGGCCGGAACTGTTCGTCCATAACCAGCAGCTCCAGCCGTCCGGCGGACAGCTCCGTCACTTTTTCCCGAAAAATATCCACGTTTTCACCGGGCAATTGGACTGTCAGCAGCACATCCGCGCCGAAATCCGTATCCGTAATGGTCCCGCCGCACTGTTCCGCCAGCAGCCGCATCCGTTCGTAGAGGGGGTAGGTACACGGCGCCGCGACGGTCGCCCACAGCCGCATCCGGCACACGCCCCCGGCGTCCAGTGCCAGCTTGGCCGTACCGCCGTATGCTCTTGTCAGCCCTCCCGCACCCAGCAGGATTCCGCCGAAATACCGGGTCACGACGCAGCAGACGTTTGTAATTTCTTCTCTCAAAAAAACATTGAGTATAGGCTGCCCGGCGGTCCCCTGAGGCTCGCCGTCGTCGCTGTAGCGCAGCACGCCGCCCTCCCGGATCACATAGCACCAGCAGTTGTGACGGGCATCGTAGTGCCGTTTTTTTGTCTCCTCGATTCTTGCCCGGGCTTCCTCCTCACTCTCCACGCGCCACATATGACCGATAAAACGGGAGCGTTTTTCCACAAATTCATCTTCCCCCTCACCAAAAGGGACCAAATAACTATCCATTCCCGTTCTCCCTTCTTTCCCAGTCCTGATACAAAAGCATATAGAAACATATATCCCGGGCAACCCGGCCCGTGAGATTTTCCTGAAACATAAACATAAAGCCGCATTTTTCCAGCACGCGGCGGCAGCGCCGGTTTTCTGCGAAACAGATGCTCCAGACGGTTTCCAGGCCCAGACGGCCGAACCCATAGCGCAGCAGTTCCCGTACCGCTTCCGGCATGATGCCCCGGCCCCAAAAGGCGGGATTGAGGGCAAAGCCCAGCTCGTCCGTAGTCTCGGAGGGGGGCCCGACGAAACCGGCGGAGCCGATGACATGGCCGCTTTCCCGGTCCTCGACGGCAAAGAATACCGGAGAAGAAAAGAAGGTCCGAATAGCATTCCGGCTGTCCTCAATGGTTTTGTGGGGTGTCCACCCGGCGGAGAGTCCAACCCGCGGATCTTGGGCGTAGGAGAAGAGGTCGGCGGCGTCACTCAGGGTGAAGGGCCGCAGAATGGTCCGGTTTGTTTCTAAAATCATAGAGCCCCCAATCGTTAGTGATTCACTTCCGGATTGTCAGTGCGGCCCAGCAAATAGTCTATACTGACTTTATAGTGATCTGCTAAAGCACAGAGATTTTCTGTGCTGGGAAAGTTGTCCCCTCCCTCAAATTTCTGATAGTGGCGCTCTCCAATCCCAATAGCTTCGCCAACTTGTTTCTGTGTTTCTCCACCCGTTTTACGCAAAGCGCGTAATCTTTCGCTAAAAAATTGTTTTGAAATCATATTTTCTCCTTGACACGTAAAAAGAAACGTGATATCCTATTAGTGAAGACGCCAAATGTGTCGTGAAAATAATTTTTGGAGGTTCTTTATGACCGACTTTATGCGCTGGCTGTATGCCCACTACATCGCGCCCCAGCTTGAGAAAGCCGATCCCACCGGCTACGAAAATTCTCTGTCACTCATGGAGATGTGTTTGGACCCGGACTTGCTCCGGGAATACCGGCGGACTTTGGAATTTTACGCCGGCAATGCGTTTTTGCTGGGTCTTTACACCGGCGCGGGACTTCAATCCTCCCAGAACTCCTTTGGTTCCACCCAGCCCTCAATATAGGGCTTCACCAGACCGATAGCCCGGGGATTGCAGACTGCCGTAATATCAATAGTCTCCTTATACTCCACCGATTCCACCTTGCCCTCCCGGTACAGCACGTCCAGCAGATTCCCCTTGTCGTAGGGCAGATGCAGGACCACCCGCCGGGTTCCCTTGTCCAGACGCCGGTCAATCGCTTGCAGCAGAACGTCCAGCCCCTCTTTTGTTTTTGCGGAGATGTTCACAGCGTCCTCCCCTCTCGGACGGATACCGCCCCAGTAAAGGTCGGATTTGTTGTAAACACGCAGGCAGGGCGTCGTTTCCGCGCCCAGCTCCGCGATCAGACTGTCCACAATCTGCGCCTGTTCCTGCCATTCGGGATTTGAAATGTCGATTACATGCAGTAGCAGATCGGCATACGCCAATTCCTCCAGTGTGGCTTTGAATGCGTCCACGAGCTGATGCGGCAGCTTCCGGATAAAGCCGACGGTGTCGGAGATCACCACGTCCAGCGTGTCGCTGACCGTCAGGAGGCGTGTTGTGGTGTCCAGAGTATCGAAAAGGCGGTTGTTGGCGGGGATGCCCGCGCCGGTGAGGGCATTGAGCAGAGTTGATTTCCCGGCGTTGGTGTAGCCGGCAATGGCAACCACCGGGATTTGATTTTTGGTCCGGCGCTGCCGCTGGGTCCCGCGAACGCGTCGCACCTCCTCCAGCTCCTCTTTGAGCTTGTCGATTTTGCGGTGAATATGCCGCCGGTCGGTCTCCAGCTGCGTCTCGCCGGGACCCTTTGAGCCGATAGGACCTTTTCCGCTCGTACCGGCCTGCCGTTCCAAATGGGTCCACATACCGGTCAGGCGCGGCAGCAGGTATTGATACTGCGCCAGCTCCACTTGCAGCCGTCCCTCTTTGGTACGCGCCCGCTGGGCGAAAATGTCCAGAATCAGCGCACTGCGGTCCAAAACCTGCACGCCCAGCTCTTCTGTCAGGACGCGCAGCTGGGAGGGGCTGAGGTCGTTATCGAAAATCACTGACGTCGCTTCTTCGCTTTTGATTAAAGCTTTGATTTCCGCGACCTTTCCCTCTCCGATGAAGGTGCGGGGATCGGGGGAGGCGCGGTTTTGCAGGACGGAGGCCGCCACTTCTCCGCCTGCCGTTTCGACGAGGGCTTCCAGTTCGTCCATTGACTCCTCCGTCGCGTTGTCACGGCGTTCGAGGCGGGGGCTGGACAGTCCCGCCGCAATCACAATATCACGGGGTTTTTGTACATCCTGTAATTGGTCGTTTTCTCTCATAAAACCTCAATGCGCCGTTCACTGCAAAGTGTTTGCCGGGTGAAAGCGCTTTTTTGAAAATTTAGTAAGATATAAGCTGCGCCGCACTGCTCAGCAGTGCGGCGCTTAATGGACTCACTTGAGGCCGAATTTTTTGTTGAACCTGGCCACACGTCCGCCGGTATCGACGAGCTTCTGTTTGCCCGTGAAGAATGGGTGACACTTCGAGCAGACTTCCACGCGGATATCTTTCTTTGTGGAACCTGTCTCAATTACATTACCGCAGGCGCATTTAATAGTAGTCTGCTGATAATTGGGATGGATACCTTCCTTCATTGCTCTTGTTCACCTCT
>CAMWSZ010000250.1 GCA_947177005.1 uncultured Clostridia bacterium
GGGGCGTTAGGGGTACAGCTGGCGGGACCCGCATCCTATTTCGGGACAGTACACCCAAAACCCACCATCGGCGACCCTCTGCGCCGGGTAGAGCCGGAGGACATCCTGCGGGCAAACCGGATGCTGTATGCTTCTGGCGTGCTGGCGCTGGCACTGGGGATCAGCATACGGACGGCGGTATGCTTATGGCTGCAATAAGGAGAATGGCATGGGAAAACTGACCCACGGCGGCGATTGGGCCGGATATGAACAGAAATATGGGAAAACGCCCTTGGATTTTTCCTCTAACGTCAGCCCTCTGGGGCTTCCGGAGGGTGTACGGCAGGCCGTCATCCGTTCCTTGCAGAATGCGGAACAGTACCCCGATCCACTGTGCCGCCAGCTGCGCCGCGCCATTGCCAACGCGGAAGGAATCAGCCCCCTCTGGTGTCTGTGCGGCAACGGTTCCGCAGACCTCATTTACCGTGCGGTCTTAGCCGCACGTCCCCGGAGGGCACTGGTGACCGCGCCAACCTTTGCCGAATATGAAGCGGCGTTGGCACTGGTTTCCTGCCGGACAGAGCGGTACAGGCTGCGGAAAGAGGATGGTTTCCTGCTTCGGGAAGATTTCCTGGAGGCGGTCACGCCAGAGATAGACATGGTGTTCCTCTGCGAACCCAACAACCCCACAGGCCGCACGTCTCCCCATAAACTTCTGCTGGACGTGCTGGCGCGGTGCCGGGAAACCGGTTCGCTGCTGGTAGTGGACGAATGCTTCGGCAGCTTTCTGGACACCCCCGGGCAGCATACGCTCTGCGGACAGCTGAGGGAATTCCCCCGTCTGCTGATTCTAAAAGCTTTTACCAAGCTCTACGCAATGGCGGGACTGCGCCTGGGTTATTGTCTGTGCAGCGACACCGCCTTTCTGGACGCTGTGCGCACCGCCGGACAGCCCTGGGCGGTATCCAGCATTGCTCAGGCGGCGGGGACCGCAGCTCTTGCGGAGGCGGAATATGTGCAGGCTGTCCGGGCGCTGACGGCGCAGGAACGTCCCTGGCTGGCGGGGGAATTGGAACGCCTGGGCTGCCGGGTGATTCCGGGCGAGGCCAATTATCTGCTGTTCGCCCAGGAAAAACCGATTCTGGAGCCGCTGCGGCAGAGGGGAATTCTCCTGCGCGGCTGCGGGAACTACCAAGGGCTGGACGGCACATGGTATCGCACGGCAGTGCGGGACCGGAAAGATAACCGCCGCCTCATCGCCGCGCTGGAAGATATTTTATAGGGAGGGAACCCCATGAGCCGCGCAAAATCCATTATGATTCAAGGCACCATGTCCGGTGCGGGCAAGAGTCTGCTGTGTGCGGCATTGTGCCGTATTTTTTCCCAGGATGGCTGGCGGACCGCCCCGTTCAAGAGCCAGAATATGGCGCTGAACAGCTTCGTTACCTTGGACGGTCTGGAGATTGGCCGCGCCCAAGCTGTCCAGGCCCAAGCCGCCGGAGTGGAACCGGATGTACGCATGAATCCCGTTCTGCTCAAACCGTGCAGCGATATGGGCAGTCAGGTGATTGTCCTCGGTGAGGTACGGAGTCAGATGATGGCGGCGGAGTATTTCCGCTATAAAAGGCAGCTTTTCCCGGAAATCCTGACCGCTTACGACAGTCTGGCCGCTGAAAATGATATCATCGTGATCGAGGGCGCAGGCAGTCCGGCGGAGATCAACCTCCGGGCGGACGATATCGTGAATATGGGCCTTGCCCAGCGGGTAGACGCTCCCGTTCTGCTGGCCGGGGACATCGACCGGGGCGGCGTGTTCGCCCAGCTGTATGGCACGGTGGCGCTGCTCCAGCCAGAAGAGCAGAACCGGATTGCGGGCCTGGTTGTCAACAAATTCCGGGGTGATCTGGAAATCCTGCGTCCGGGACTTGCCATGCTGGAGGAAAAAACAGGAAAACCGGTGCTGGGCGTAGTGCCCTTTCTTACGGTGGATGTGGACGATGAGGATTCGCTGGCCCCGCGCCTGGAGCGGCAGGGGATACATAAGCCGCTGGACGCGGCGGTGGTGCGTCTGCCCCGCATGTCCAACTTCACCGACTTCGCGCCATTGGAGGCCCACCCGCAAATCGGGGTGCGGTATGTAGACGAAGCCCGCTGCCTGGGCAGTCCGGACCTAGTGATCTTGCCGGGGACCAAAAGTACCATAGATGATCTTCTCTGGCTGCGGCAGAGCGGCCTGGAGGCGGCGATCCAAAAACTTGCCGGTCAGGGTACACCTGTCCTGGGGGTGTGCGGCGGTTATCAAATGCTTGGCAAGTCGCTCCACGACCCGGACGGGGTGGAATGCGGCAAAACGGGCAGTGTTCGGGGCATGGGACTGCTGCCCGTCGAAACCACTTTCATCGGGCAAAAACATCGCCAACAGGTAAAAGCAAAGGTTTCGGTGGACGCCCTAGCGGATGCGGAATTGGCGGGCTACGAAATCCATATGGGGCGGACCGAGGTCAAAGGCGCTCCTTTTTGCGTCCTGGATGACGGACATCCCGACGGCTGCGCACAGGGCAATGTGTGGGGCACGTACCTCCATGGGCTGTTTGACAGCGGGGCGCTGACGGAAAAACTGGCGCGGATGCTCTGCCAGCGGAAGGGGCTGCAGCTTGAACTGGCCCAGCCGCTCTCCCACGCCGCTTATCAGCAGCAGCAGTTTGATCTGCTGGCCGAGGGCGTCCGGCGGGCGCTGGATATGGAAAAAATTTATCAGATCATGGGGATGGCTTGAAGTCCTGGGCGGACGGCCAGAGCGCTCTTTTCTGCCAAGTTGAACCAAGTCTGCCGTCCGGTAACGAAGGGAAGGTTTTAGTTGAAAAACAGGATCAAATATGTACTTCCGACAGAGATTGAACGGGAAAGTATGCGTATCATCGCGCAGGAGTTGGCGTCGCGCGGAATTGTCTTGCCGCAGGAAACGGAAGCTGTGGTCAAGCGGGTCATCCACACCACAGCAGACTTCGATTATGCAGAGAATCTGCATTTTACTACAGGCGCTGTGCGGAAGGCCGTGGAAGTCCTTCGATCTGGCCGGACTGTCATCACGGACACCAATATGGCAAAGGCCGGAATCAGCAAGGCCGCTTTGAAGCATCTGTCATGCGAAGCGTACTGCTTTATGGCGGACAGCAAGGTTGCGGAAGCTGCGAAGGCTCACGGTACTACCCGCGCCGTATCCGCCATGCAAAAAGCCGCAAAGGAGTATCCGGAGGCAATTTTTGCCGTTGGGAACGCGCCAACAGCATTGCTGGAGCTTTGTAAACTGATACGGGACGGGCTACGGCCCGCGCTTGTGGTTGCCGTGCCGGTAGGATTTGTCAATGTGGTGGAAAGCAAACGGCGGATCTTTCAGCTCTGCATAGACTATGGGATTCCTTGTATTGCGGCTATGGGCCGCAAAGGTGGTAGCAATGTGGCTGCTGCGATTTGCAACGCACTCGCCTATACGGCGCTGGGGACCCTTGACCCGGCACAGCGTCAGGCTTTATCTTGAAAGGACAGGAGAACTTCTATGTTTACAATTTGCGGACATACCCTGCATCCCGGCGAAAAAAAGCAGACCGCACTGCGGCCTGTATGCGGTTACGAAATGCCCTCAACGATTATTTGCGGAGCCAAGCCCGGAAAGACTGTTTTGATTACTGCCGGAATACACGCTGGTGAATATCCTGGCATTCCCGCAGTAATCCGTACCGCAAAGGAACTGGACCCGGCGCAGGTGGCAGGAAATATCCTGATGGTTCACTGCGTTAATACCAGTGGATTCTGGGCCAGAACCGACTGCCTTGTTGCGGAAGACGGCGGCAATTTGAACGCCAATTATCCCGGCGCATCGGACGGCACGGTTTCTCAAAGAGTTGCCGATTATTTTGTGAAACAGATTTTTCCGTATGTGGACTTTGTTGCCGATCTGCATTCCGGCTCCCAGCAGGAGCCGCTTATGCCCTGCCTGTTTTTCCCAAAATGGGAAAAGGTTCGTGAAGAGGCTTTGAGCGCGGCAAAAGCGCTGGATATTCCTTACCTGATTCAGTCTATGGCGAAAACCGGGGAATACAGTTACGCCGCACATACGATGGGAATTCCGTCCATTCTTCTGGAACGGGGGCACAGTGGATTCTGTGAGGAAGCATGGATTGAAAGTTATCAGAAGGATCTGCGGCTTTTGCTGCGGCACTTAGGTTGCTATCCCTATAATGGACAGCCTACAGTAGAAAAGCACGTTTTTATGAAAACAATTTATCTGGAAGCGGAGGAAAACGGTGTCTGGTACTGCAATGTGAAGCCCGGCGATACGGTGAAAAAAGGCCAGCTGCTGGGCCGCACGGAGGATTTCTACGGCAGCGTTCTTCACGAATATTATGCCGAATCCGACGGCATTGTATTCTATCACTGCTGCGGTTTGTCCGTAAAAGCTGGCCGAAATTTGGTGGCTTATGGTGTAGAGAAAGCAGGGTAACATGAAGCACTGGGGCTGTCTCAATAGGATGAAAACATCGAAGCGAGGCAGCCCCGGCTTATTTTTGTAAACGATAAAAAACCAAAAGACCGCTCAAGTGGTTTTAAGCACCTAGCCTGAGCAATCTTTTGGTTTTCATAGAGCCGATTTATGAAGAAAGTAGAGTATATATTGTTCTCCTGACGCAGCCCCATCCACGCCGAGGGGAAACACAATAACCGGGGGCGCAGCAATCACACAGTGGCAAGATAAAAGAAACGCCCCATGCCATAAACACAGGACGCCCACAATCCCGCCACAAAGAATGTAGTGAGACCAAAAAGTGAAGCAATCCGGTTCCGGCAGAGTGCTGTCCAAGCCGCAGTGTATCTGGCTTATCCGTGCCCTATAGGGACCCGGCATCACAGTGACCAACTCGTGGGGACTCTCACCCCGTTCCACCTGCTGCATTAATGCGGCGGCGGCTGGACGTTTACAGTATTAATTGTGAATATACTTTAGCATATTACCAGTCATTTGTCAAGTCTGTTTTCATACTTCATCATACTTCATACATGAGTTCGCTCCGCTGCAACTGCTCCCTTGGCATTCCTAACCATAGTAATACTGCCAGCCAGAGTCCGTTTTCACTCGGCGCAGGGCGATACCAAACACCTCGTCAATCTTACCGGAGGCGTGGACCTCCT
>CAMWSZ010000251.1 GCA_947177005.1 uncultured Clostridia bacterium
GGACTACGCCCTGGAGCTGCTCAGCGATTTGTCCATTTTAATGACCCATCTGAGCCGTTTTGCCGAGGAAATCATCCTCTGGTGCAGCTGGGAATTCAAGTTTATCGAGCTGGACGACGCCTATTCTACCGGCAGCTCCATTATGCCCCAGAAGAAAAACCCCGATGTCGCGGAGCTGGTCCGCGGAAAAACGGGCCGGGTCTACGGCGATTTAATGGGCCTGCTGACCGCAATGAAGGGCCTGCCGCTGGCCTATAACAAGGACATGCAGGAGGACAAGGAGCCGGTATTTGACGCGGTGGATACCGTAAAAATGTGCCTGCCCGTGTTTACCGGGATGCTGGCAACCATGCGCGTTCTGCCGGAAAACATGCGCCGGGCCGCGGGCGGCGGGTTCATCAACGCCACCGACTGCGCCGATTACCTCACCAGACGCGGAATGCCTTTCCGGGACGCATATACGGCGGTGGGCAATCTGGTTTATTACTGCGGACAGCAGGGGAAACTGCTGGAGGAACTGTCGCTGGAGGAGATGCAGAAGATCTGTCCGCTCTTCGGGGAGGACGTCTACGATGCCCTGCGTCTGGAGACCTGCATGGGCCAGCGGAACAGCTACGGCGGTCCGGCGGTGTCGGAGACCAGCCGTCAAATCAAAGAACTGCAAGCTTTTATTGAGGCGTTCCGCCCCGAAACGGAGGGATAAACATGGGAAAACCGGTTATATATATTGACGGAAAAGAGGGTACGACGGGCCTGCAAATCTATGACCGCCTTGCCGGACGGCAGGATATTGAGCTGCTGCTGATCGACGAGGCCAAACGGAAGGACCCTGTGGAGCGGAAAAAATTAATGGATGCTGCTGATCTGGTCTTTCTGTGCCTGCCGGACGCCGCGGCTGTTGAGGCGGTGGAGCTGGTGGGAAATCCCAATACCAGAATCATCGACGCCTCTACCGCTCACCGTACCGCTGCGGGCTGGACGTATGGTTTCCCGGAGCTTTCCCGGGAGCGGCGGGAGGCGGTTCGGACCGCGAAACGGGTCGCAAATCCCGGATGCCATGCAACCGGATTTATCAGTATCGTTTATCCGCTGGTGTCTATGGGATTGCTGCCGGAGGATGCGGCCCTCAGCTGCTTCTCTTTAACCGGTTACTCCGGCGGCGGCAAGCCGATGATTGCCAAGTATGAGAGCGAAGGAAAAACACCGGCCATGTGCAGTCCCGCCCTCTACGGCCTGCTGCAAAATCATAAACACCTGCCGGAAATGCAGAAAATCTGTTCTTTGGCAAAAACACCCGTATTTGTCCCGATTGTGGATGATTATTATAAAGGAATGGCCTCGACGGTCCCGCTGCACATGGATCAGCTGCACGGAGTATCCTCCCTGCACGAGGTCTGGCAGCGTCTGGCGGACTACTATGCGCAAAATCCCGGACTGGTCCATGTGGAGGGCGACCCCACAGACCCGGCAAGCGGTGTGGACAGCGGTTTCAAAATCTATTCCGGTATGTGGCAGGGGAAAGATACCCTCTCGATTCTGCTGGCCGGAAACGACCAACAGTTTACAATTACCTCCCTTTTCGACAATCTGGGGAAGGGTGCGTCCGGAGCCGCGGTGCAGAATATGAACCTGATGCTGGGCTTTAATGAGGCCGAAGGGCTTAACATATCATGACAGGAGATCGAATTATGCTGAAAGAAATTACCGGCGGAGTCTGTGCGGCGCAGGGCTTCCGGGCGGCGGGCATTCATGTTGGCGTGAAAACCCACCATGCGGAGAAAAAAGATGTCGCGCTGATTGTATCGGATACAGACTGCACCGCTGCGGCGGTGTTTACGAAAAATGTAGTGAAAGCCGCGCCTATTCATGTGACAATGGCGCACTTGGCTAACGGAAAAGCCCGGGCCGTGATTGCCAACAGCGGCAACGCCAATGCCTGTGCGCCGCAGGGTGAGGAGAACGCGGAAAAGATGTGTGCGGCCGCGGCCGCGGTGATCGGATGCCGTCCGGAAGACGTGCTGGTGGCCTCCACCGGCGTCATCGGACAGACGCTGAATGTAAAAGTAATTGAGGACGGCGCGGCGGAGCTGTACAGCCTGCTGGAGCGCAGCGATGCCGCCAGCGATGCCGCCGCTCATGCAATCATGACCACCGATACCGTAAAAAAAGAGGTCGCGGTGGAGACAACGGTTGGCGGGAAAACCGTGCGGATGGGCGGCATTGCCAAGGGCAGCGGAATGATTCATCCCAATATGGGAACCATGCTCTGCTTTATTACCACGGACTGCGCCATTTCCTCTGCGATGATTAAAGAGGCCCTTTTGGAGACCGCCCGCGTTACCTTTAACCGGATCAGCGTGGACGGCGATACCTCGACCAACGATACCTGCTGCGTGCTGGCGAACGGTCTGGCGGGGAATCCCGAAATCACGGAAAAGGGCGGGGATTACGCCGCATTTGTGACCGCACTCAAGAGTCTGTGCGCCAAGCTGGCCCGGAAAATGGCCAAGGACGGCGAGGGTGCAAAGCATCTCATTACCTGCCTCGTGCAGTGCGCGAAAAGCGAGGAGCAGGCGGAAATAATTTCCAAATCAGTCATCGCCTCCACCCTCACCAAAGCCGCCATTTTTGGCTGCGACGCCAACTGGGGCCGGGTGCTGTGCGCCATGGGCTACTCCGGCGAGGAATTTGACCCGGATAAAGTCGATATTGAATTTGCTTCCCGTGCGGGAAGAATTCTGGTCTGCGAACAGGGCAGAGGTCTGCTGTTCGACGAGGATCTGGCCAAAAAAATCCTGTCTGAGGACGAAATTACCATTTCCATTGACATGAACGAGGGGGGCGGCACCTGTACCTGCTGGGGCTGCGACATCACCTACGACTATATTAAAATCAACGGGGATTACCGTACCTGAAAGGAGCCGGCCATGCAGTTGAACCATTCCGACAGGGCCCAGGTGCTGGTGGAAGCCCTGCCGTATATCCAGCGGTATTACGGAAAAACCGTCGTGATCAAATACGGCGGCAACGCGATGATCTCCGATGAACTGCGCAAGGATGTCATCAAAGACATCATCCTGCTGCGTCTGGTGGGAATCAACGTGGTGGTCGTCCACGGCGGCGGTCCGGAAATCAACGAAATGCTCCAGAAAACCGGCAAAGAGAGCAAATTCATCAACGGCCTCCGCTACACCGACGGGGAGACAATGGACATCGTACAAATGGTGCTGTGCGGCAGGGTGAACAAAAATCTTGTGATGACCCTCAACCGTGCAAAAGGTCAGGCCGTGGGACTTTGCGGTCTGGACGGCGGGATGCTGCAAGCCACCCGGCGGCAGACCGGCGGCGTGGATTACGGTCTGGTGGGGGATATCGTCTCGGTGAAGCCGAAAATCATTCTGGACGCCATTAAAGACGGTTTTATCCCGGTTATTTCGACGGTGGCCCAGGGGACGGACGCCGACACCAGCTACAACGTCAACGCCGATACCGCCGCCGCCAAAATCGCTGTTGCCGTCGGCGCGGAAAAGCTGATTCTCCTGACCGATATCCGCGGCCTGCTGCGGGACCGCAATGACGAGGATACCCTGATCTCTCAGGTGCGGGTATCGGAGGTGCCGGAGCTTGTGGAACAGGGCATTATCTCCGGCGGCATGATTCCGAAGGTCGAATGCTGTGTGGATGCGGTGAAGCACGGCGTCCGCAGAACGCATATATTGGACGGAAGAATCCCACATTCTATTTTGATCGAGGTGCTGTCCCACGCCGGGATCGGCACGATGATTTCTTAGTTTTGTTTGAGGAAAGGACTGAATAAACCGTGACATTTGAGGAAATCAAAGCCTTAGACGAGAGCTATGTCATGCAAACCTATGCCCGGAATCCCGTGGCAATCGACCACGGCCACGGGGCCACCCTGTACGATACTACAGGAAAAAAGTACATTGATTTCACCTCCGGGATCGGCGTCTGCTCTTTGGGCTACGCAAACGAGACTTGGGCAAAGGCGATTTATGAGCAGGCTATGAAAGTCGGCCATATCTCGAACCTGTATTATACGGAACCGTATGCCAGGCTGGCCTCCAAGCTGGTGCCCGCCGCCGGAATGGCCGCTGTTTTCTTCGGGAACTCCGGCGCGGAGGCCAATGAGGGTATGATTAAGCTGGCCCGGAAATATTCCTTTGAGAAGTACGGAAAAGGCCGCGCCACAATTATTACTTTGCAGAATTCCTTCCACGGACGGACCATTACCACTCTGAAAGCCACCGGTCAGGACCATTTCCATGAGTTTTTCTTCCCCTTTACGGAGGGCTTCCGGTACGCGGAGGCCAACAGCATCGAGAGTTTGAAAGCGCTGTCCGGGGACGACGTGTGCGCGGTCATGATGGAGCTGATTCAGGGCGAGGGCGGCGTCAATCCGCTGAAGCAGGAGTACGTGCAGGAAGTGGCGGCGCTGTGCGCGGAAAAGGACTGGCTGCTGCTCATCGACGAGGTGCAGACCGGCATCGGACGGACCGGAACCCTGTTCGCCTACCAGCAGTTCGGCATCCAGCCGGACGTGGTGACGTTCGCCAAAGGAATCGCGGGCGGCCTGCCCTTCGGCGGATTTCTGGCAAATGAAAAGTGCAAAAACGTCTTGGGCTCCGGCGCACACGGCAGCACGTTCGGCGGAAACCCAATGGCCGCTGCCGCCGGTAATGTCGTCATAGATACCCTGACGGACGATTTTCTGGCGCAGGTCAAGGAAAAGGGCCAGTATCTGCGGGACGGCATCGCCGCACTGAACAGCCCCTATGTGTCCGGCATCCGCGGCATGGGCCTGATGCTCGGCGTGGGCGTGCAGGGCATGACCCACAAGGAGCTGAAAGACCGCCTGCTGGACAAGGGCCTGCTGGCCCTCACCGCCGGAAGCGATACCCTGCGCCTGCTGCCGCCGCTGGTCATCTCCAGGGACGAAATCGACGAGGGCCTTGCCGTAATGGCGGAGGTCCTGCGGGCGTAAAAAGATTTTTCTTGATTTCCTGAAAAAATGCTTGCAATTTCGGAGCATCTGTGTTATACTCTACAACAGTTTTGCGGTGAAAGCCGCAGGGCGAATTGATGAGGAAAGAGGTGAACAAGAGCAATGAAGGAAGGTATCCATCCCAATTATCAGCAGACTAC
>CAMWSZ010000252.1 GCA_947177005.1 uncultured Clostridia bacterium
CTGAAGGACAACCCCGCCGAGATGAAGGTTAAAATCAGAGAATGCCTGTTTCATGCACAGGAACGCTATACCTTGCAGACAAACAAGGTTCATAAAGTCTATACGATTGAGATCGGGGAGCGAATCATCAGCATTGATTATCAGGACATTGTATTTTTTGAAACCTCCAGCAATATTCACAAGATCGTTTTACACGCCAAAGACCGGCAGATCGAATTTTCTGGAACGATGAAAGACCTGGAGAGTACATTGGATGACAGCTTTGTGCGCTGCCATCGTTCCTTTCTTGCGAACAGGAACAACATCAAAGAGGTGGATACAAAGAACCGGATCATCTATTTTGTCAATGGGGAATCCTGCCTTATGTCCACCCGTATGATGAAAGGAATCTGATCATCGAACAGGAGGGTCGCAAATGACAGATAAAATAATGGAGTGCATTACGAATCCGGTAAAATGTAAATTGCTGCTTGAAATATATTCACGCGGCCAAACAACCGCGAAACATTTATCGGACACCTTTGATGATATTCCCCAGGCCACTTTATATCGTAATTTGAAAAAGCTGCTGAACGACGGCATTCTAAAGGTAGTTGAAGAAACCCAGGTGCGCGGCACGCTGGAAAAAACATATGCGCTTGCATATGATCTCAACAGAGATTTTGAAACGATATTAAAGGAAAATTCCGGAACACTCTATATGCAAACATTCATGCAATATTTTTTGGGCTTCGCAAAACAGTTTCAAGAGTATTGTAAATCCCCCAATATCAACATCAAAGAGGATATGTCGGGGTTTTCTCTCTCTCACCTCTATTTGTCGGATGACGAATTAACGAAACTGATAGAGTCGATTTCCAGTACCATTGGAGCAGCAGCCCAAAATACCCCCAGAGAGGATCGGAAGTTACGAACAATAGGGGTAATCGTATCCCCGCCTAAAGATTCCAGATAAAGACTTACCGCTCCATTGAAAAGTGGAGCGGAATCTATTGACTTTATATTATCATTATGATAATATTACTATAACGATAACAACAAGGGATACTGTTATCCACCAAAATCGCTCTAACGCGCAGTAAAATTGGGGGAAGGAGGTACTTTATTGGTGTATCCCCTCAAAAATGATTTGCTACAAGAATAGAAAGGAATTTCTTATGAGCAAGAAACAGAAAATCGCTGTGCTGGCCCTGACATTGGTTACGCTGATTGGCGTACTGGCGGCACTCTGCTTTCTGCCAGACACAATCCCCCTGCATTTTGGAGCATCCGGGGCAGGCAGCGTCGCAAGCAAATACTTCCTGCTGGCCTTTATCCCTGTCCCCGCTATCCTCTATTGGGCGGCTTACCGCAAACTGAAGTGATGGGAGGAAATCATGATGCAGGCAGTATTAGAGATCAAAAATTTTACAAAAGCCTATTCGCAGGAGAAAAAAGCGGCCGATCATCTCTCTTTAACGGTCATGCCCGGAGAAATTCATGGATTTATCGGGCATAACGGAGCCGGAAAAACGACCACCATACGCGCTGTCGTTGGTGTCATGGACTTTGACGAGGGAGAAATCCTGATTGCGGGACACTCTGTAAAAAGAGAGCCTGTTATCTGCAAACTTTTGACCGCCTACATTCCAGACAACCCGGATCTGTACGATTATGTCACAGGCATTCAATATCTGAACTATATGGCGGATATGTTTTCCGTTGATAAGACGCATCGGGAAGAACGCATAGCGAAGTATGCTGAATGGTTCGGGCTCACCGGCAGTTTAGGAAATTTGGTCAGCTCTTACTCACATGGTATGAAGCAAAAGCTGGCATTGATTGGAGCTTTTGTGCATAAGCCCAAACTGCTTGTCCTTGACGAACCTTTTGTTGGCCTTGACCCGGAGGCAGCCTTTCATCTAAAGAAAATCATGCGTGAGCTATGCAGTCAGGGGAGCGGCATATTTTTCTCCACGCACGTCTTAGACGTAGCAGAAAAACTGTGCGACAAAGTTTCCATCATCAAACAGGGGAAAATGGTCATAAGCGGAAGCATGGAGGATGTGCGGGGTTCCGGCAGTCTGGAAGATGTTTTTATGGAGGTAGTGGAGCATGAGAAATAGGTATCTGCACCTTCTGCTGAAAATGCAGCTCTACAACTTCTTCGGAATCAATCGTGTACTGCACTCCCACAGCAAAAAAGAAAAGCAGCGGTGCGCAGCTTTTGGCGTAATCGCAATACTCGTTGTGGGGCCGATGATTGCGTACAGCACGGGCATTAGTATCGGCCTGGCAGGTATGGGAGCCGCCCATGTCCTTCCAACAATTTCCGCTCTGATATGCTCCTTAATCACGTTAATACTGACTTTCCTCAAAAGTTCAGGTGTCCTCATTGGCCTGCGCGACTACGACATGGTTATGTCCCTTCCCGTGAAAAGCGCAGACATAGTCCTCAGCCGGGTGATTATGGTCTACCTGACAAATCTCCTAATCAGTATGATTGTGGTGCTTCCATCTGTTATTGTTTTCGGGTTATATGTGGAAAAACACCTATGGGGGAGCGTCATATTTTTCCTTTCCCTTTTCTTCCTGCCTATCATCCCGATGATACTCTCTTTAGGGCTTGGTATTTTGATCACCGAAGTATCCACCCGGTCAAGGCACAAAAATGTCCTCTCATTAGTATTAAGCACATTCGTTATATTGCTGATCGTTGCAGTTTCCGCATGGGCGCAGAATATGAATTCCGATGAAGTCTTGAATATTGGGCTTGCGCTTTCCAACATGGCAAATCGGGTCTATCCTCCGGCAGCACTTATCTCTAAAGCAGTTGAAGCCCAAAATTTCCTGTATCTTGCGGCCTTTGCTGGAATATCTGTTCTGGTTTGTTGCGTTTTTGTTGGAGTAGTGGCGCATTTCTACCAGCAGATCAATACCGCCGTGTCCAGCCATTCTGCCGTAAAATATGAAGGAAAGGCCCTCAAGGTTTCCTCACCGCTTAAAGCAATGTATAAGCGCGAATTTGACCGCTATTTTTCCTGTACGATCTACGCACTCAATTCCACGATTGGGATGGTTCTGCTGTTTGTAGTTTCCTTGCTGCTCCTGTTTATCAGCCCCGAAACAATAGAGCAGCAAAGCGGTATCACCGGCCTTAGTCGAATGCTGCGCCAAGTGCTTCCGTTAGTGATTGCGGTATTTATTACCATGACTTCCACTGCTTCCGCTTCGTTGTCCTTAGAGGGAAAAAGCCGTTGGCTGATGTGTTCGCTCCCTGTCCGTTCCATCGACATATTTCATGCAAAGATGGCTGTCAATTTAACGGTAATCTGTCCATTTGCATTGATAAGCGTCCTCTTGTTAGGAGCAAAGATGGAAGTCTCGCTGGCAGAAGCTGTTTTCCTGTGTATCGTTCCGGCAGTCTATGCTTGTTTCATGTCGGTTTTGGGAATGTATATGAATGTAAAGTTTCCAAAGTATGACTGGACGAGCGAGTATTATGCTGTGAAGGGCGGCGCGATTTCTGTTCTTGCAACAATGGGTATCGGTATGTTCAGCAGCGTGGTTCCTATGCTGATTTGTGCCGTCTTTCAGAATTACAGCGGTATCATCATGTTTGCGGTTTCTGCGTTGTTGCTGGCAATTTCCTTCGTATTATATGGAAAGCTCCAACGGCATCCACTCTATGAGGTATAGGCAAAGAACATAGAGATTTATCTGCCCGGCGGCAAAAATGCTGTCGGGCAGTTTTGTCGCGTACAGGATGCGCCCACACAGAACTGCGAAAATGATGAATAACTGCTGTTTTTACCGGCTCAGGAAAGCACTTATTCACGCAATCCGGCCTTTTGCGACAGTTTTGAAAAAATCCCCGCTTTTTCTGCTATGCTATATCACGCAAAGGCCGTGAAAACGGCAGAAAGGAGCTATATATGAATTTGACAACAACGGAAAAATATGCGCTGGCGGTACTGGAAACGCGCGGCAAGCTGTCCGCCCTCCAAAGGGAGGAGCAGGCGCTCTGTCTGGCAGCGTCCTGTGTCTGGGACATGATGCAGGCAGGAGCCGTAACAGCGGATGGAAAAGGCAAGCTTGGTGTTTCTGCCCCGCTTCCTGAGACGATCTCCTACTGCAATCCGGTTTATGAGTGGCTGGCGAAAAAGCCCATAAAGCAGGAGCGGGCATCTCTGGAATACATTTCCGCGCTGACGAACAAGCGGATCAAAACTCTGGTGAGGAGTATCGCGGACGACCTGATCGGAAAGTCGGTCTTGGTAGTGGAGCAGCAGGGCAAAGCAAAACTGTGTCATGTAGACCGCACCGCGATTACGGAGGACCTGGAAGCCATGAGGGACATGGAGGGAGCGGTCACACCGGACCAGCTCATGCTGGCAGAGTTGCTGCTGGACTGCGGTACAGCAAAAAAACTGCTGAATAAACAGGAATTGTCTATCATGAAAGAAGCAGTCAAGCAGGCAAACGGCGATTTCCATGTGTATATTAGGGAGGTAAAGAAATACTTCGACACTGTCAACACAATCATTTGGGTCTGTATTGGGGTGTGTGCTGCGACGGGCGGGCCGGTATTGCTCTGGTGAGAACAGATAAGGATGGTTTTATATGGATAACAAAAAACGTTTTGAAACCGTATACAAAGAAGACAATTCACTGATTAAAGGATTAAAGATGGTACTTGTTGATAAGGAAACAGGAGTGAATTATCTTTTTGTACAGTCAGGATATGCGGGAGGATTGACTCCTCTAGTGGATGCTGATGGGAAACCTGTTATTACTCGGTAAATGAGGGAAGGGGTGTTATACATGATTTTCAAAAGAATCGTGATTGGCGGTCTGGCATTGGTAATCTGTCTGTCTCTGTTTGCAATATTCGGATATTCCACTCCCTCTGTGCAGGCGGATCTGTCTTATACGCAAGCTGATGTGGAACAGCTCCCGATTTCCTCTGATGTGAAGGTGGTGGGACTGGGGGAGGCCAGTCATGGTGTGGCGCAGTATCATCAAATGAAAGCGGATGTTTTCAAATCGCTGGTAAAAAACAACGGCTGCCGGACGTTCATCATTGAAGGAGATTTTGGCAGTGCGCTGAAGGTTGACCGCTATATCAACGGCGGAGACGGTACTGCCGAAGAAACCGTCA
>CAMWSZ010000253.1 GCA_947177005.1 uncultured Clostridia bacterium
GTTTGCCTTGCTTTTATTGTAATAGCACAGGCTTTTCTTTTTTAGAGAGGAATTAGCACATTCTTGTGTTAATCTCGAACATTATCATTAAAGGCTCTCTTTGAAATGCTCAAGATGCTGGATAAGGTCAGTGACATACTCTCTCAATCGCTCCGTATCGTCGTCCTGAACCTTGCCAAAAACAAGGTAATCTAGGGACACGCCGAAGAAGATGGATATCTGAGCAAGGGAATCTATCGAACAGGCATATTTTCCAACCTCAATGCGGCTTAGGACGCTTCGATCCATGTTTAGTTCTCCCGCAAGTGCTTCCTGTGTATATCCGTTTTGCTTTCGGAGCTGACGAATGCGTTCGCCGCTCTGCTTTATGTCATAAGTCATTTTATGACCCCCAATCCAATCTTAGATTTTTTGGATAGCTGTGATTGGGGAGCAGGTGGGGAACGACACCTTATGTACGCATGGTTTAATCGCTTTGGCTTGCACTCATAACGGGGAAGGCGGCGCTTGCCGCTTATAGTGATGCGCCACTTCCCGCCGGAATTTATTAAATTTCTGTTTTTATCAAAAAGATTGGACAGAAAACTTATATTTTTAGAAAGTTTGCCGGTATAATATAACAGCGTTCTGCAAAATCCCCCTAACTGTGATAGGAGATTTTGCAGAACGCTGTCGAATAAAAAAAGAGGCGCAAACAACCACTTGATTGTCTGCGCCTCTTGAAAAATTTGATGCGGCGGCACTTGTCTGCACCGTCGTTTAATTGTATCAACCGACTTAAAACAGGTCTTGTCCGTGGGACATCACCTACAAAAAAACAAAGAGGGCGCTAAGAGAGATTTCAGCTCCCTTAACGCCCTCTTTGGCGTGATTCACCAGATACAAAAACGGGTCAAAAGTTTTATGTAGTCTTGTCAGTCGTGCTGTATGTCGCCTGCCGTCCGGCGGCGGCAATAAACTCCCGGAACAGGGGATGTGCCCTGTTGGGACGGCTCTTCCATTCCGGATGGAACTGTACGCCCACAAACCACGGGTGATTCTTTAGCTCCACAATTTCCACCAGCCGCCCGTCTGGAGACAGTCCGGCCAGCTCCATTCCGGCCGCCGTCAGGGCTTCCCGGTAGTCATTGTTGAACTCATAGCGGTGGCGGTGCCGTTCGTCAATAAGGTCTGTACCATAGGCGGCATAGGCATGGGACCCCTCCTTCAACCTGCAGGGACAACTGCCCAGCCGCATCGTGCCGCCCTTTTTCGTCACTTCCACCTGATCCGGCAGCAGGTCGATCACTGGATAGCAGGTGTGCGGTGCCAGCTCACTGGAGTTCGCGCCACTCAGTCCGGCACCATAGCGGGCCAGCTCCACTACAGCCAACTGCATCCCCAAACAGATGCCCAGGAAAGGAACTTTGTTCTCACGGGCGTAATGGATGACGCAGATCATCCCCTCGATGCCCCGGTCTCCGAAACCGCCGGGAACCAAAATGCCTGTGCAGCCATCTAAGAGGGAGGCCACGTTGGAGTTGTCAATCGTCTCGCTGTTGATCCAGCGAATCTCCACCTTGACATCGTTTTCGATGCCGCCATGAGTCAGGGCCTCCGCTACGGACAGATACGCATCGTGCAGCGCCACATATTTACCTACCAGAGCGATGATCACTGTCCCCTTCGGGTTCCTGGCCCGGTGAACCATAGTTGCCCATTCCGTCAGATCCGGCATATGGCAGATCAGGCCCAGACGCCGCACCACTACGTCTGCCAAGCCCTCCCGCATAAGGGGCACTTCATAAAGCAGGCCGGCCGTCAGATTAGGGATGGCATTCTCACGGGGAATGTTGCAGAACAGAGAGATTTTTTCCAAAATATCCATAGGAATCGTCTCATCGCACCGGCACAAAATTACATCGGGCTGAATCCCCAGACTCAGCAGTTCCTTGGCGGAGTGCTGGGTGGGCTTTGATTTCAACTCTCCAGTTCCAGGGATAGAAACAATAAGGGAGACATGGATAAACATAACATTGCGCCGTCCCCGCTCCTGAGCTACCTGCCGGATTGTCTCCAGGAAAGGCTGTGACTCGATATCGCCCACCGTACCACCAATTTCCACGATAGCCACGTCCGTGTCTGGGGTATCCAGTGCATAGATACGGCGGTTGATCTCACTGGTAATATGAGGGATAATCTGTACCGTACCGCCCAGAAAATCGCCGCGGCGTTCTTGATTCAGCACATCCCAGTAGATTCGGCCAGAGGA
The DNA here is from genome assembly GCA_947177005.1 of uncultured Clostridia bacterium. Taxonomy (GTDB): domain Bacteria; phylum Bacillota; class Clostridia; order Oscillospirales; family Oscillospiraceae; genus Pelethomonas. The sequence goes on from CAMWSZ010000253.1 coordinate 2,252, forward strand.
AACCGAGAAATTGACGTCCAGATTCTCGTCAATAAACCGCTCATAATGACCCAGGTCCAAATCCGTTTCCGCGCCGTCATCCGTGACAAATACCTCGCCATGCTGGTATGGACTCATCGTTCCAGGGTCTATGTTCAGATAGGGGTCCAGCTTCTGCACCTTTATCCGCAGGCCTCGCTGCTTGAGCAGGCGGCCCAGTGACGCGGCGGCAATGCCCTTTCCCAAGCCGGAGACAACGCCGCCGGTCACAAAGATATATTTCACTGTCAAGTAAAATCCCTCCCAAAAAATAGAGCCAAAATGAAAAGGCAGCGGCATCTTTGGGGCAGAACACTCCCCAGTAAGACGCCGTTGCCTTTTGTCGAAATTGTACTCTCTCAAGCGGAAAATGTCAATTTCTGTTTTTCATAAAATGGACCACACCTATTTTTTAATTTTTGCGCTAAAAAATAAGCCGATACCTACTTACAGTACCAGCTTATTTTATAAATCTTACAATATCATTGGGCGTACATTCAATAATGTTACAGAGCTTTTCCAACGTCAACAATGTAATGTTTTTGTTCTTTTTCAGTGAATCCAATGTTTTGTTATCAATACCACATTGAAGCAGATGGTACTGTGTCACTTGATGTTTTCGCATGGTTTCCCAAAGCGGCGCATAGTCAATGATACATACCACCCCCCCATTTATCAGTTAAATTATAGGGAGTTTTTTGAAATCCGGTATTGTGATTATATCCACAATATCCTATAATATACTTAGAATGGGGGACATCAAATATGACGATTACATTTTGCGGACACAGCAAGACCAACGACCAAAATCGAGTATCAAAATGGCTGGATATGATACTTCCAGCACTCATAGAGGGCGGAGCAGATACGTTTTATCTTGGCGGATATGGAGACTTTGACCGTCTGGCTGCTGCGGCAGTCAGGCGGCAAAAGGTGACATATCCTCATATTGAATCTGTATTGGTATTGCCATACCTCAACAGGGAATTTGATACCACAGCCTACGACAGCACCACATACCCGCCATTAGAAAAAGTGCCGCCGCGCTTCGCTATCGTCAAGCGAAATCAATGGATGGTCAGCGAGAGCGATGTGGTGATTTCAGGTGTTATCCACAACTGGGGCGGTGCGGCACAAACGCTGGATTTTGCCAGAAGCAAAGGGAAAATTATCTTTCAATATCCCAGGCAATCAGAAAAAAAGTAATCACACCTATGCAGAATATATTTGTATGCTGTACAGAACTACACAAACGTGACTTTCAGAACGGCGCAGCTTTTGGCGCAGTAACCGAAATCCTGTGTTTGCTTCTGAAAAGTGTTGACAGTATGGCTTTTCAGCACTTATAATAAAAAGAAAGAGAGCAACGGTGCCCCCTTTGTGGGTGCCTGTTGCTCTTTTTTGTATGAGACCTATCCGCATGAACGGAATAAAGGATGGCCTTCGGGCCGGAAGGAGACAGTAATGGGGAAATATAGCAGGACGGATATTCTCCGCTTGGTGGAGGACGAGGATGTGCAGTTCATCCGAATGCAGTTCACGGACATCTTTGGACAACTGAAAAACGTGGCTGTCACCAGCTCGCAAATTCAACGGGCGCTGGCAGGGGAGATCATGCTGGACGGCAGCTCCATCCAGGGTTCCGTCCGGGTGGAAGAATCCGATCAGTATTTGCAGCCGGACTTAGATACTTTTACGATCTTGCCGTGGCGTCCTCAGTATGGCAAGGTGGCCAGACTAATCTGCAATGTCTATAATCCCGATGGCACACCATTTGCCGGAGACCCCCGAAACGTGCTGAAGCGGGCACTGGAAGCAGCGGAGGATATGGGATTTACCTTTAACATCGGGCCGGAACTGGAGTTTTTTCTCTTCCAGACCGATGAGAATGGAAAACCTACCACCAGAACCTCGGATGAGGCGGGATACTTCGATTTAGGTCCGCTGGATCACGGCGAGAGTACCCGCCGGGAGGTGGCTTTGACGCTGGAACAGATGGGGCTGGAGGTGGAGGCCAGCCATCACGAAGCCGCTGCCGGACAGCATGAGATCGACCTGAAGTACGCGGATGCACTTACCGCCGCAGACAATATTATGACATTCAAACTGGCCGTCAAAACTCTGGCGCAGAAGAACGGCCTGCACGCTACCTTTATGCCAAAACCGGTGCATGGCATGGCGGGCAGCGGGATGCATATTAATATGTCCCTTTTTCGGGACGGACGCAACGTTTTCTATGATGAGGACAGCCCGGAACAGCTGTCCGCTCTAGCCCGTCAGTTCATCGCTGGACTGCTGGCCCATGCCAAAGGGTTCTGTGCGCTGGCCAATCCCCTGGTGAACTCCTATAAACGGTTTGTACCAGGATACGAAGCTCCCTGCTATCTGACCTGGTCTTCCTCTAACCGCTCGACTCTGATCCGTATCCCGGACTCGCGGGGCCGGGGAACCCGTGTAGAACTGCGCAGTCCTGACGGCACCTGCAATCCGTATCTGGTGTTTGCCGCCTGTCTTGCGGCGGGACTGGACGGGATACGGCGAGAGCTGACACCGCCGCCGGAGTTCCCCGCCAACATCTACGCTATGTCCCGCTCCGAATTGACGGAACGTGGAATCGGGAGCCTGCCGCTGTCTCTGGAAGACGCTTTGGACGCTTTGGAAGCAGATCCGCTGATTCTAAGTGCTATGGGACCTTACGCCGCCCGCTATATCGCTGAGAAGCGGCAGGAATGGGAGGAATATCGAACACAAATTTCTCAGTGGGAGGTGGACAGATATTTGATAGCTTGGTAAACCAAAAAGCATGGGAGGTGACTATCTATAAAAAGTCAAGCCCCAAATGAAGAAAAATAAGGAATTGA
>CAMWSZ010000254.1 GCA_947177005.1 uncultured Clostridia bacterium
ACCTATCATCTGTAGTCACAAAATAATTACATTCAGCTATCACCGCACAGGCTACATGATATGCATCTTTTTCTTTTATGCCAGTTTCCATGATGGCATTGGCTATCCTCGCAATATCTTTCTCATTTTTATTACTGACATACAATGTTGCATACTCTTTCATAAACTTTTCAATAGCCTGCTTTTTCTGCGTTGACCTGTTATTACTATTTTCAAAGTCAAGAATATATGATGTCACAAGTTCAACCTGTTTTTGCCTAATCATATCCTGAATATGAATCTTTGCCTGCGTTTCCAAATGAATACGCATCTGAGATTGAGCATCATAAGGACGATTATAACTACAGTTATCCAAATACACTCTCACTTCTGTATTCTCTCCTCTTCGTCCGATAATTACTCCTATTGTTCTTATCTTACCATATTTATTTGAAATAGACTATGGATTTTATTACGTAAGGGTCAAATCCCCCGCCTTGGCTAGTTAGCATATTTGTGAGACACTCTAAAAAGCACGAAAAAACTAGTAGTTTTTTAGAGGAGGAATAACTATCATGGATCAATCAACTCACAATGTAAGGCGGGCCAGCTGGCTCAACATTATAACCGCATGCCAGCAAAGGCCGGTCAATGTTTCGGTGAGACAATGGCTTGCTGATAATGGTGTTAAGGAAAAAGCTTATTACTACTGGCTGCGCAAAGTTCGCCGGGAGGCCTGTGAACAGATACAGCTTCCTGCTGTTACAGCGCCGGCTGAAGTTTCATTTGCCGAATTACCAATCCCGGTACCGGCTCCTGAAAAACCTGCAACGGCCAATAACACCGTAGCTGTTATCAATGCTAATGGTATAACTCTTGAAATATCCAACGATATTTCGGAGTCTCTCCTTTGCATGCTTCTTAAGGAGGTGGCACATGCTTGAGGATGCACCCGGGATCCGGCGGGTCGTGCTTGCTTGTGGGACCGTAGATCTCCGCAAAGGGATTGACGGGCTTGCAATGATCATTGGAGATAAATACAGGCAGAACCCATTCGAAAAAGGAACCCTGTTTTTATTCTGCGGCCAGCGCTCCGACAGGATCAAAGGACTTCTGTGGATGGGCACAGGATTTCTTCTACTATACAAACGCTTTGAAGACGGCCGCCTTTCCTGGCCAAGAAATACACAGGAAGCTGCGGATCTTACGGAAGAACAATTCCGTTACCTGATGATGGGGTTAAACCCGTTGGAGCCAAAGATCAAAGATGTAAACCCCGGAAAAATATACTGATGTTTGTGCAGAACAGAGAAAATTTCTTCCCTTTTTCAGCGTGAAAATCATCCCTGTACAGGCACTGTCCGATGCTGATGTGGGAATGTCAGGCTGTTTCTCCTGTGCCTGATAAAGAATAGCCGTACCTTGAAAACTTTATATTTAAAAGCCCTGAAAGGGGATGTTACAAAGCCTGAACCTGTAGCAGAATGACGGATCTGTTTCCTGGCGGAAGTGGCTTTTTAACTGTATTTCTGCTATACTTGTATAGAAAGAAAGGACGGTCTGTATGTGTCAGAAGTTTACAGCAGATGAACTGAATATCATGGATCACGAGACCAAGAACGATGTCATCTATCAGATGCAGGATCGTCTTGACAAGCTTGAACATGATTATGAAAACCTCATGGAACAGGTCAGACTTTCAAATCAGCAGCGTTTCGGCCGTCATACGGAAAAACTGGACGAAATCGCAGGGCAGCTTTCTCTCTTCAATGAAGCAGAAGCGTGCTTTGATGAACAGTGTCCTGAACCGGCTATTGATGATGTTGTCAGTAAAGCATTAAAGCCGGCGCACAGGGCAAAGAAAAAAGGACAGCGTGAAGAAGATCTCAGGGATTTCCCACAGGAAGAGATCCCGCATGATGTCCCGGCAGAGAAGCTTAATACCCTGTTTGGTGAAGGCAGCTATAAAAGTATGCCGGATGAGATCTGCTGGCAGCTGCGTTTTGAGCCCGCCAGGTGGATCGCTGAAAAGCACATCATCAAGGTATATGTGGGAACGGATGGTCTGCATCAGGATGAATTCCTTCGTGGTGACCACCCGGATACCCTGTACAGGGGCAGCATAGCGACCCCTTCGCTATTGGCCGGGATCATTAACTCCAAATATGTGAACAGCAGTCCGCTGGACCGTACCGCCAGAGAGTTTCAAATAAATGGATTAAATTTATCCAAACAGACCATGTCCAACTGGGTGGTGTGGTCGGCGGAAAGATTTTTCCAGCCGGTATACGGCCTGATGAAGGAGATCCAGCTGCAGGCACATGTAAACCAGTGTGACGAGACTCCCCTGGAAGTGATCCATGATGACAGACCCGCAGGCAGTAAAAGCTACATGTGGGTGCATCTCACCGGAGAACTGAGTCCTTGTCCGAAGATCATTGTGTATGAGTATCAGAAGACCAGACACAGTGATCATCCGAAGGAGTACTACAGGGACTTCAAAGGAGTCCTTATGACGGATGGCCTGGAACAATACCACAAACTTGCCAGGGAGCAGGATAGGCTGGTCAATGCCAACTGTTTTGCCCATGCCAGACGCCACTTTGCCAATGCCATCAAAGCTATGGGCAAAGGGAACGGGGAAGCGGTCAAAGCTTCTGTGGCATATAAAGCGCTGGTACGCATCGGAGCTATCTATGATCTGGAAGGAACTCTTAAAAGTCTTACCCCTGAGGCGCGCCTGAAAGAACGCCAGACTTCCATCAAGCCATTGGTGGAGGAATACTTTGCGTGGATAAAGGACGTTTTCAGACAGGGACTGGTCCTTCCGAAAAGCGAAACGGCAAAAGGCCTTGCGTACAGCATCAATCAGGAAGAATATCTTAAGGTATTCCTGACAGATGGCGAGGTTCCCATCGATGATTCTGCATCGGAACGGGCGCTCAGAAATTTTACCATCGGCCGCAAGAATTGGATGACCATCAATACTGTCCGCGGGGCTCAGGCGAGTGCAGTCATTTACAGCATTACAGAAACAGCCAGGACAAATGGGCTAAATGTGTATTATTATATCAAGTATCTGCTGGAGCAGCTGGCAGCACTTATAGATGAGCAGGGAAATATAGAACAATCAAAGCTGGAGCCACTCATGCCTTGGTCAAAGAGTTTACCAGTTGATTGTTACAGTAAGCGCCGCAGCTAAACGGCGCTTAATTTTATAGGAGGGCGTAGGATTTGACCCTTACCTTAGGTCTAACTTTACCGTATCTTAATTCTACCTTAACTTGCATCAGGATCATTTGCGAGAGGAAGAAAGATCGTAAACTCTGTACCCTCACCCAGTTTACTTCTTACTGTTATCTCGCCGCCGTGGAGAACTATAATCTGTTTAGCAATCGCAAGTCCCAGACCGCTTCCTTCCGGACGCTCTTTGGTGTTCGTCCCCCTGTAATACGGATTTCTAAAAGTAATGTCAGAGGGGCGAGATAATCGCCCCTTTATTGCTTACATTTCCACCAGTTGACAATCATGCTTTTTAAAGAAATCTACTCTCGGTTCCAGATACTTCAATTTATGACTCTCCACGTCTGCAATATAAAAAGAAACCGGCTCAAATATATTACTCCAATCCCACAATTCTTCTCCCAAATTTAGATATTCTCTAAACATTTCACATCCTTCCGGTGCAATTGGATGAATTAGTATTGCCATAACCTTACAAGCATAAAAACAATCAATAACAAGCTGTTTTCTGAATTCCGCATTATTCGTGGCATCTGCAATCTTTACATTGTTTACCCAATGCTTGTTTACCCCCCGGATAAAGTCATCTAAAACATAAGAGATACGATGAAACTCATGGTTATACATATAACGCTCATAATCAAGAACAGTTTTCTCTGTCATAAGTCTTATTTGTTCACTCACATCGCCCTTAGGAATTTTTCCGTCACAATTATTCTGAATAGCATAGAAGCAGGTCCGGATTAGCCGGTTAAACACATTGGTTATTAAATTACCATCTTTCAGAACCATATCTACACCAACCCTGTCTTCCTCTTTCATAAATACCTGCGGTTTAAAACCTACACTTTTGGAAGACAGACCCAAACTCATAAAATGCATTCGCAACTGATCCTTAGTGTAATAATTAAGCAATTCATCTGCCATAGGAGGCTTTAATTCGGAACTGCTGCTGGCTTTTGTATCCATATACAATAAATGCCTGTTGGCTATGATATGAGATAAGTATACTTTCTCCATATCCGGTACTTCCCCTTTGGGAACCTGTAATCCTGTAAATAACCCTGTCTGAGCGATGGCATAGAAATAAATGTTATCTTCTCCAATAAACTGATAAACTTTAGATTCCTCATCATACCACCACTTAGATAAGTCGGCTTCTTTTCCTTGCTCTTTCAAATATGCTAAAGTAAAGGAAATCGGCGCCCATAGCGATTCCGGCCATACCCAAAAGGTGAGGTCTTTTAATTCTTCACACTCCGGGAATGGTATACCCCATTCTACATTACCGGACAGCCGAAAGGGAACCAGTGTCTTTCCGGAAGTATAATGAATGTTGCCGGCTTCCAATACATTTTTAGCCTTGTCACGGTCATCCAGATTTTCAAATTCAAACACAACAGACGGTTTCTTTTCCTCATTGGTTAATTTATGAGGGGGCAGCTTTGCTGCCAATTCTGCCAGGTCACCTATATACTTTCTTGGTACATATATTAAAGGTTTTTTCAAAAATTCTTCTACGGTATCTAACTGATACTTACGCGTATTTGTATTTTTTCGTAAGAAATCATTATATTCCTTTACTGCATGAATACAATCTTCTAAATCGAAATACCAGTTTTCCACATCTCTGAGGACAGGTTTTTTATTTGATAAGCAACTGACGGGATTGATAAGTTCCGAAGGCAAAAACTGATGTCCTAATGAACACTCATCGGCATATGCTTTTTCCGAAGTGCATCCCGGTATAGGACATTTCCCTGTTACTTGTCTTCCGTTTAAAAACATCTTTTTTTCTTCATCATAAAACTGAGGCATGGACATTTTCTTAATATATCCATTTTTGTATAAAGTATGAAACACTTTTTCTGATACCTGTTTGTGAATCGAACCTGCTTC